>DJYJ01000031.1 GCA_002450075.1 Clostridiales bacterium UBA6981 | reverse complement strand
TGGATGGTTTTCCACATTTTTGGTCTCTCAGGGCTTGAACAGGCCGCCTTTTTCCACAATCTTGGCCAAATGAAAGAGGCGTTGCCTCTCAATAGTCTCTTTAACTATTTTGAGACAACGCCTTTTCTATATTGTCTGGACGAAAAATCTCTCGCTCAAAACTGCTTCGCACGCAAAAAGAGAGATTTTTGTGTCGGGCGAGGCGAAAAGCACAGGAATAATGGCTATATATTCCGAGCATTTTCAACGAAGCCCGGCGCGAAAATATCTTTTTTTGCGCTGCCGTATCCCTATTCTGCGCGCCCTAATCCCGGGGCTGCTTTTTTGTGTTTATCCCTCGCGCAGGACGGCGCTGGTTTGGGGCGGGAGCGTCAGCACGCTGCCGTCGAGCACGGCGTCGCCCTGGCCGATCGAGGCGGCCAGCACGGAGAAGTCATGGCCGCCGATCGCCGAGAGATCAAAGCGCTGCTCGTCCGTCGAGGCGTTGTGCAGCACGCACACGGCGCTGCCCTCCCACTCGGAGACAAAGCCGCCCAGCTTCCCGCTGCCTGCGACGGCGTGGTATTCCCCGCGCGCGATCTCGGGATTGGCATGCCGGATCATCAGCAGGGTTTTGTAATAGGTGTAAAGACTGCCCGCGTCGGCGATCTGCTCCGCCGCCGTCGTGGTCAGGCGGTTCTTTTCGGGGTAATCCGCACCGGGCGGGTCGGCCACGGTGTCGCCGTCGCCCCAGGGCATGGCGAGGCGGCGGTTTGCGTCGGTGTTCGAGCTGCCGCGCGAGCCCTTGACGCCCAGCTCCTCGCCGTAATAGAGGAAGGGCGAGCCGGGGCCGAGCAGATACAGGTTGGCCGCCATCCGCATCCGGCCGTTCGTGACCGGAAGGAAGCCCGCAGCGCGATCCATGTCGTGGTTGGAGATGAAGGGGACGATCGTCGCGTCGCCGCGCAGCGCGCGCACCCCGGCAAGATAGCTTTCCACATAGCTTGTCAGATTGCCCACGCCGCTGCCCGCGGCCGCCTTCGCAATCAGCCCCTCCGCCTGCGACAGGGTAAAGTCAAAGCAGTTGAGCGCGCCGTAATACTGGTCCGTGACGCTGTCTGCGTCCCAGACCTCGCCGACCGTATAGATCCCGCCGTCGAGCGCGCGCAGCTCATCCATGTACCACTGCCAGAAGCCGACGTTCGAGCCGTGGTCGCCAAAATAGACATACTTGACCGCGTCGAAGCGGAAGCCGTCCACACCGCGCTCAAGCCAGTATTTCGCGATCGCAAGCGTCTCGGCGCGCACGGTCTCGCTGTCAAAGTTCAGCTCCGGCATGTCGCCGGAAAAGTTGCACTCGTAGTAATCGTTCGTGCCCTCGACCTGGCGGAAGGTCCGTCCCGTGGGGATGTTTTCGCTTCCGCTGCACCAGGAGTAAAAATCATAATAGGGGTCGGCCGTGTTGCCGGCGCGGTGCGCGGTCTTGAACAGGGAAAACCATTTGTTCTGCGCCCCGGTGTGGTTGAGCGGCAGGTCGAGGATCAGCTTGACGTTGCGTTCCTCGCACAGCTCGCACAGCTCCCGGAGATCCTCCTCCGTGCCGAAGGCCGGGTCGATCGTGTAATAATCCGTCACGTCGTATTTGTGATAGGAGGGGGAGGAAAAGATCGGCGTCAGCCAGATGCCCTCGACACCGAGGCTTTTCCCGGAATTGGGGTCGCCGTCGTTGAGATAGTCCATGCGATCGATGACACCGCGCAGATCGCCCGTGCCGTCGCCGTCGCTGTCGGAAAACGAGCCGACGAAGATCTCGTAAAAGACGCGGTCGTTGTCCCGGCAGACAAAGTCGGACTGCAGCGCCGCATCAGTGAGGCGCACTTCGCCGCCCTCGTCCTCCTCAATCTCCGCGACGGCGGCGTTCGGCGCGCCGCAGCCCGAGAGCAGCGGGCAGACGAGCACCAGACATAGAAGCAGGGATAAGGCTCTTTTCATCGTAAAGACCACCTTTTTCCATCAAGTGATACAAAAATAGTACTAAAGCGGCAGGGGAATGTCAAGGCAAAACCGCGCCCGGAGGAGCGGGAAGAGCAGGCCGTTGCCCTTGCGAAGAGAGAGAAATGTGATATACTTGTTTCCATGAAAACATCATTTTACAGCGCCGAGATCCTTGCGGCGTATGAGAAGAAAAACCGGATATGGAAGGCTGTTCTTGCCGCGCTCTGTCTTGCCGCGCTGGGGCTGATCGTCCTTTTCTGTCTGCGGACGAACACGTTGAACGCTCCGCGCATGGAAGGCTATGCCACGCTCACCTTCCTCCTTGCCGGGTGGGTCGCCATCACGATCCACGGCGCGGCGCTGCGTTATGATCGCGCGCTCGCCGCGCATATCGGGCGCATTCTGGAAGCGCAGGGGGAGGAGAGGCGCGTGCGCGGCCGCGTCACGGTGGAAAAGAAAAGCGCCGCTATCCCCGGCAGCATCGACGTACGCCGCGTGCGCATCGAGACGGCGGACGGCACGGAGCGGGCTTTTGTCGGCGCGCCCTTTGCCGCCGCGCTTGAAAAAGCGGCCGCGGCGGACGGGGAGACGACGCTCTGTCTCATCGGGGGCTATGTCACGGGGGTGGAGAGATGAGAGTGCTGCGCAGCATCCTTTCCCGGCTCTATTTCTATATCCTGTGGGCCTTTCTGGCGGTGCTGGTGTGCGGTCTGCTTTTCTCCCGTCTGGACGACGCGCCGGCGGATGAGAAGGTCACACTTTTTGCCGACGTGCCGGCGGTGGAGGACCGCACGCTCGCCTGGCAGCTGGAGCAGACTGCGCCGCCGCCGATCCGGAAGGTCAAGGTCCACCCGTTTTCCTATGCGATGTTCGACACGGCAAACCTGCTGGGGGCTGATCTGTACATCATTCCCGAAAGCGAGGTCGAAGCCTACTCCGGCAGCTTTCGCAGTCTGGAGGGCGCCGGCTTTGACCCGACGGGCGGCTATGTCCGCGACGGTGAGCTCTGGGGCGTCAAGGTCTGGGATGCCGGGAGCCGAAGCGGTGTCGCGCCGGACTATATCCGTTATCCGGATGAGGACTGCTATCTCTTCGTCAACCCCGTCTCAGGGCATATCACCTCGCTTACCGGGACGGGAGACGACGCGGCGCTTGCGCTTGCGCGGACGCTGCTTGCGATCCGATAATCATTTTAACAGGAGAGGAACGGATGAAAAACAAAAAACGCGCTGTCATCGCGCTGCTGCTTTGCGCGGCGCTGCTGCTTTGCGCCTGCGGCAGCAAGGCGGCCGCACCGAAGGGGGAGAGAGCGAACGTGAGCTCCGATACGCTGTACGTCAGAAAGATCGAGAACCTGCCGGAGGATTTCATCCTCGGAATGGACGTGTCGAGCGTCCTGGCCGAGGAGCGCAGCGGCGTGAAGTATTATGACTTCGACGGCGAGGAAAAGGATCTGTTTGCGATCCTGGCCGCGAACGGGATCAACATGATCCGCGTGCGCGTGTGGAACGATCCTTATGACAGCGCCGGCCACGGCTACGGCGGCGGCAACAACGACATCGACGCCGCTGTCGAGATCGGGCGGCGCGCCGCGGCAAACGGCATGAAGCTGCTGGTCGATTTTCATTATTCCGACTTCTGGGCCGACCCGGGCAAGCAGTTCGCCCCCAAGGCCTGGGAGGGTATGACGATCGAGGAGAAGACCGAGGCGGCCTATGCCTTTACGAAGGAGAGTCTTGAAAAGCTGCGCGACGCGAACGTGGACGTGGGCATGGTGCAGCTCGGCAACGAGACCAACGGCGCGCTCGCCGGAGAGAAAACCTGGTTCAACATCCAGTACATCATGGGCGCGGGCGCGAAGGCCGTGCGCGAGGTCTTCCCGGAGGCGCTCGTCGCCGTCCATTTTGCCAACCCGGAAAACGCCGAGAGCTACGCCAGCTATGCCAAAAAGCTGGATTATTACGCGCTTGACTACGACGTGTTTGCCTCGTCGTACTATCCCTACTGGCACGGCACGCTGGAGAATCTGGCCGCAGTGCTCGGCAATATCGCGGAGCAGTATGGCAAAAAGGTCATGGTCATGGAGACCTCCTATGCCTTCACGCCCGACGACAGCGACTTTTCCGGCAACACGATCTCCGACGGCAGCGCGGTCGTGAAGAACTATCCCTACACCGTGCAGGGCCAGGCCAACAGCGTGCGCGACGTGATCGAGACCGTGAACGCCATCGGCGGCATCGGCGTGGTGTACTGGGAGGGCGCGTGGATCACCGTCGGCACCAATTCCCGGGAGGAGAACAGTGAAAAGTGGGAGCGTGACGGCTCCGGCTGGGCTGCAAGCTGGGCGGCGGCGTACGACCCCAAGGACGCCGGCAAGTACTACGGCGGCAGCGCCGTGGACAACCAGGCCTTCTTCGACGCGCAGGGGCATGCGATCGAATCGCTCAAGCTCTTCTCGCTCGTTCGGACGGGCAATGAGATCGAGCCCGCTGTCGACGCGCTGGAGGACGCGCGCGTGCGCTTTGACCTCTCGGCGGAGATCGTGCTGCCGGGGACGGTGGATGCAGTCATGACCGACGGCAGCCGCCGGCCGGTAGACGTGACGTGGCAGATCAGCGATACACAGATCGCCGAAATGAAGAGCGCTCCGGGCGTCTATGAGATCGCGGGCGAGGCGGACGGGCGCAGTGTGCGCTGCTTCGTCACGATGGCCGAACTGAACTTCCTGCAAAACGGCGGCTTTGAGGACGGCGCGGCCGATCCCTGGGAGCTGATCGACCGCGGCGGCGCCGACGAGCTGGGCGTGGAGAAAAACAAACTCAACTCCCTTGACGGCGACTGCAACCTCCACTTCTGGGGCGCGAAGAGCGGTAGCATCGACTTCGACGCCGAGCAGACGGCGGAGGGGCTCGCGCCCGGGACCTACAAGTTCCGCGTCTCGATCCAGGGCGGCGACGCCGGAGAGGCGGAGATATACGCCTATGTCAGGCTCGACGGCGAGGTGATCGCCACCGCGCCGCTTGCGATCACAAGCTACAACAACTGGTCCACGGCGGAGATCCGGGACATCCCTTACGCCGAGGGGCAGACGCTGACCGTCGGCGTCCACGTCAAATGCGCCGGAGAGGGCAACGGAGCCTGGGGCATGATCGACGAGGCCATCCTCAACGCTCAGACTTAAGAGTGGTAAAAATCCACAAAACGCCCGGCCGATTTTTATTAAAAAAGCTAAGCGCCGCGCAGTTTACAACAAAAAATCAAAATAGTATAATAGCAAATGTAAAATTTGTATTAAATCAAACGCGGTAGCACGTGAAAGCGGGTTTCCGCATTTGATCTCCAATCGGCGAATATCCGCCCTGCTTTCAGGAATTCTCAGGCAGAAGATGCCTTTGAATAAATATCTTAGGAGGAACAAAAATGAAGAAAATTCTTGCAATGCTTCTGGCGTTCGTGATGATCTTCGCGCTGGCCGCCTGCGGACAGCAGGCTGCTCCCGCGGCGAGCAACGACGCGCCCGCTGCATCCAACGACGCTCCCGCGGCTTCCGCCGGCGGCGAACTGGCCGGCACCTATGACATCACCGTCTGGTGCGCCGACGCGATCGTCGATCTGACCAAGAAGCAGATCGAGGACTTTAACGCCAGCAACACGGACGGCATCACCTTTAACGCGACCGTTGAGGCCGTCGGCGAAGGCGACGCTGCCACCCAGATGATCACCGACGTTGAAGCCGGCGGCGACATCTTCTGCTTTGCCCAGGACCAGTTTGCCCGCCTTGTTCAGGCCGGCGCTCTGGCCAAGCTCGGCGTGCAGGCTTCCGAACTGGTTGCCGGCGCCAACGACCCCGGCGTGGTCGCGGCTGCCTCCATCGACGGACAGCTCTACGCCTACCCCCTGACCTCCGATAACGGCTACTTCATGTACTATGACAAGTCCGTTATCCCCGAGGAAGACCTCGACTCCCTCGAGGCCCTGATTGCCGACTGCGAAGCTGCCGGCAAGTACTTCTCCATGGAGAACGAGACCTCCGCCTGGTACATCGCTTCCTGGTTCTTCGGCACCGGCTGCACCTCCGAGTGGACCACCGATGAGACCGGCGCCTTTGTCTCCGTGAAAGACACCTTCAACAGCCCCGAGGGCCTGATCGCCGTCAAGGGCATGAAGAAGCTGCTCGACTCCGACTACTACCTCAGCTCCTCCGACGGCGCCGGCTTTGATTCCGGCTGCGCCATCGTCGTCACCGGCACCTGGGCCTTCGAGACCGTCAAGGGCATCCTGGGCGACAATCTCGGCGCCACCGATCTGCCCTCCTTCGAGGTCGACGGCCAGAGCTACCACATGGGCTCCTTCAACGGCTGCAAGCTGATGGGCGTCAAGCCCCAGACCGACGCCGTGAAGCAGGCTGCCGTCCACAAGCTGGCCCAGTACCTCAGCGGTGAGCAGGGCCAGATGGAGCGCTTCAACGCGGTTGCCTGGGGCCCGTCCAACCTGGTCGATCAGGCTGCCCCCGAAGTGCAGGCCAACCCGGGCCTTGCCGCTCTGCTGCTCCAGAACCAGTACTCCGTCCCGCAGGGCCAGATCCACGGTTCCTGGTGGGATATTGCCAAGGTCATCGGCACTGACGTGAAGGCCGCCACCGACGAGGCCGGCCTGCAGGCTGCGCTCGACAACTACTATGCCGCTATCTCCGCCCTGTTCAACATGAGCGAGGAAGAGAAGAACGCCTGGTCTGTCATCGGCGGTATCTGCGGCACGGCATGGGATACCGACTTCGCCATGACCGAGGTCGAGCCCGGCGTGTTCGAGTCTGAAGAGCTCGAACTCAAGGCCGGTGAAGAGCTCAAGTGCCGCCAGGGCGCTTCCTGGGATGTCAACTTCGGCGCTGACGGCCTCAATGGCGCGAACGTCGTTGTCGAAGCCGACGGCACCTATGTCGTCCGCCTCACCACCGACGGCGAGACCGGCACCATCGAGCTGATTGCCAAGTAATCTCCCCAAAGCTGAATACCGGTCCAAAGTAAACAGCTGACTTTGGCTGAACCAATTGATGGTTGGAGTCAAATTATTTGACTCCAACCATTTTTTAAAGGGGCAATGTTATGAAAAAATACAGCGATCTGGAATTTCTGAAGCTGTCAAAGGGTCAGAAATTCGTCTACCGGCTGACAAGCTTCTTTGCCGCGATCCCCCGGGCGATCGCGCGCTTCTTCCTGGCGATCGGCCGCTTCTTAAAAAATGCCGCGCTCGGCATCGGCCGGGAATTTGCCGACATCTTCACGACCTTCAAGGAGGGCGACTGGAAGACCCGCGCCTCCTTCCTGGTGATGGGCCTGGGATCCATCGCCCGCGGCCAGGTGCTGCGGGGGCTGATGTTCCTGCTCTTTGAAGCCGTCTTCCTCTTTTACATGATCACAACCGGCGGCTACTGGCTGAGCCTGCTGCCCTCTCTGGGCAGGATCGGCCCGCATGAGGAGTACAACGCCGTGCTCGACGCCTATACCACGGCTTACGGCGACAACTCCTTCAAGATCCTGCTCTACGGCGTGCTGACGATCTTCTTTATTGTCGCCTTTCTCTATACCTGGCGCCTCAACGTCAAGCAGAACAAGATCGCCCAGGAGTATCAGCGCGCCGGCCGGCGCCTGAAATCCAGCGCCGACGACCTGCGCAGCCTGGTCGACGAGCAGTTCTACAAGACTCTTCTCGCTCTTCCTCTCACGGGCATCGTGGTCTTTACCGTGCTGCCGATCGTGTTCATGATCCTCGTGGCCTTCACCAACTATGACGGCGCGCATAACGGCTACACCAACGCGCTGTTCTCCTGGCAGGGGCTTGCAAACTTCCGCACGCTGCTCACCTGGACCGGCAGCGGCGTGAACTACTCCGCCACCTTCGGCGAAATTTTGACCTGGACGCTCATCTGGGCCTTTTTCGCCACCTTCACCAACTACTTCCTCGGCATGTTCGTGGCCATGATGATCAACAAGAAGGGCATCCGCCTGAAAAAGCTCTGGCGCACGGTCCTTGTCATGACCATTGCCATCCCGCAGTTCATCTCCCTGCTGTACGTCTCGAAGATGTTTGCCAAAAACGGCATCGTCAACGGCCTGCTCCTCAACTGGGGCTGGATCGACAAGGCCATCGACTTCTGGGGTTCCACGGCGCACAACGGCCTGCTGCCGCGCGTGATGGTCATCGTCATCAACATCTGGATCGGCATCCCCTACCTGATGCTGATCGCCACCGGTATTCTGATGAACATCCCCGCCGACCTCTACGAGTCCTCCCGCATTGACGGCGCCAACGCCTGGCAGCAGTACACGAAGATCACGCTGCCCTACATGCTGTTCATCACGGGCCCGTATCTGCTGACGAGCTTCACAGGCAATATGAACAACTTCAACGTCATCTACCTGCTCACCGGCGGTGCGCCGACCAACGCGGCGGCCTCGGGCGCGGCGGGCAGTGTGGGCTATACCGACCTGCTCGTGACCTGGCTGTTCAAGATCACCACCGGCGCGGAAGCGCAGTACTATCTCGCCTCGGTGGTCGGCATCATGGTCTTCGTGGTGGTCGCGGCGATCTCCCTCGTGGTGTACAATGTGCTGCCCTCTATCAAAAATGAGGAGGATTTCCAGTGATGAATGAAACACTTGAAAAGCGGCATATGGGTCTGAAAGCCAGCCGCACGATTTCGAATACCATCATCTACATCATCCTCATTCTCATGAGCGTGATCTGGCTGATCCCCTTTATCTGCATCGTTCTGCAGTCGTTCCGCGTGGAGTCCACCTGGCAGGTCGGCTATGTCATCCCGAAGCAGTGGGGCTGGGACAACTACATCGCCCTGTGGAACAGCGACTTCAGGAAATGGTATCTCAACACCTTCCTCATCGCCCTCATCGTCGCCGTACTGCAGACGGTCATCGTCCTGTGCATGAGCTACACGCTCTCCCGCTTCCGCTTCAAGCTGCGCGACGGGCTGATGCGCTTTATGCTGATCCTGGGCATGTTCCCCGGCATGCTGACGATGATCATCCTCTACCGCGTCCTCAAGGACCTCGGTCTGACCCAGGCCAACGCGGTGCCGGGCCTGATCCTGGTGTATGTGGCCTCCTCCGGCATGGGCTATTATGTGTCCAAGGGCTTCTTCGACACGATTCCGAAATCGCTCGACGAGGCGGCGCGCATCGACGGCGCGACCAGGGCGCAGGTGCTGACCAAGATCATCCTGCCGCTTGCCAAGCCGATCGTTATCTACACGATCCTGACCGCCTTTATGGGCCCCTGGGGCGACTTCGTGTTTGCGCGCTATGTCTCCTTCGGTACCTCCGCGGGCATGAACGTGGCCGTCGGTATGTACAGCTGGCTGCAGCTTGACCGTATCGGCCAGAGCTACACCATGTTCTGCGCAGGCGGTGTGATCGTCGCGATCCCCGTGACGATCCTGTTCATGTGCCTGCAGAAATACTATGTCGAGGGCGTCACCGGCGGCGCCGTCAAGGGCTGAGAGCCTACGATGTGAAAAGGAGAATGCAGTATGGCAAGTGTGAAACTGACGAAAGTCAAAAAAGTATATGACAACAAGGTCGTCGCCGTGCACGATTTCGACCTGGACATCAAGGACAAGGAGTTTGTCGTCTTTGTCGGCCCCTCCGGCTGTGGCAAGTCTACGACGCTGCGCATGATCGCCGGCCTTGAGGACATCTCCGACGGCACCGTCGAGATCGACGGCGAGGTCGTCAACGACCTCCAGCCCAAGGACCGCGGCATTGCGATGGTCTTCCAGAACTATGCGCTCTATCCGCATATGACCGTGTATGACAACATCGCTTTCTCGCTGCGTCTGCAGAAGGTGCCGGAGGACGAGATTTATGAAAAGGTCACGAAAGCGGCTGAGATCCTGGGCATCACGGACTATCTGCTGCGCAAGCCCCGCGCCCTGTCCGGCGGCCAGCGCCAGCGTGTGGCCATCGGCCGTGCCATGGTGCGCAACTCCAAGGTGTTCCTGATGGACGAACCCCTTTCCAACCTGGACGCCAAGCTGCGCAACCAGATGCGCGCCGAGATCATCCTGCTGCGTCAGAAGCTGGACACCACCTTCATCTATGTCACCCATGACCAGACCGAGGCCATGACGTTGGCTGACCGCATCGTCATCATGAAGGACGGCTATATCATGCAGGTCGGCACGCCGGAGGAATGCTTCGACATGCCCAAAAATCTCTTCGTGGCCGAGTTTATCGGCGCGCCGAAGATGAACATCATGGAAACCGAGCTTGTCCGCGAAAACGGAAAGTACTATGTCAAACCCTTCGGCTCGAAGATCGTGGTCGACGGCGAAAAGGGCGAGTTGTTGGCCAAGGCCGACGCCAAAGAGGGCAAGGTCATCCTCGGCGTCCGTCCGGAGCACATGGTACTGGCAAAGGAAGGCGAGCACGCGATCCCCTGCACGCTGGAGGTCAACGAAATGATGGGCAGCGAGCTGCACCTGCACGTCTTCACCGAGGACGGCACGCGCCTGATCGTCCGTGTCCCGACCATCGACCTCACGGCAGAGGAGCGCGCCGGTCTTGTCCGCGGCAAAAAGCTGTTCATCAGCTTCGAGGGCAAGGTCATGCACTTCTTCGACAAGGAGAGCCAGAAGAACCTGCTGCTCGCCGACGCGTAAAAAACGAAGCTATCCCACAGATCCGCCCGGAGCATCCGGGCGGATCTTTTCTTCACATTTTCTTCACAGCTTCTTTAATTTCACTTTAGGAATCCCGCGTATCATAACGCCAGACAAAGCAAGAAAGTCTTTGTGATCCCATGATAAAGTGAGGGAACAGCTATGAAGAACAAACAGATCCTTTCCATCCTCCTCGCGCTTGCGCTGGCGTTTTCCGCGGTTGGCTGCGGCGCCGCGGGCGGCGGAGCGGTCGACAAAACGCTGACCGCCTCGGCTTCTGGCACAGAAGAGTCGGGCGAAGCCGAAACCGTCTCGTCCTCCGTCGAGGAGCTTTTTACCGGCCGCGATCTCAGCGGCAAGAGCGGGGAAGATGTCGTCACCGTCTCGCTCTCCGGCGATACCGCAAGCGCGGACGGAGAGGGCGTCACCGTCTCCGACGGGCTCGTCACGATCAGCGCGGACGGCGATTATCTGCTCAGCGGCAGCTTTTCCGGCAGCATCGTGATCGACGCGGACGACACCGCCAAAATCCAGCTCATCCTCTCCGATGCCGTGATCGAGAGCGAGGGGCAGGCGGCCATCGTCGCGCTGTGCGCCGACAAGGTATTTCTGACCCTTGCCGAGGACACGGACAATTCGATCTCGGCGACCGGTGAGCTCGCCCCCTTCGGCGAGGCGAACGCCGACGGCGCGATCTTTTCCAAGTGCGACCTGACGATCAACGGCACGGGCAGCCTGACCGTCACCTGTGACGAGGGCCACGGCATCGTCTCGAAGGACGATCTGAAGATCGCCTCCGGCATGCTCACGGTCGACGCGGCCAAACAGGGTCTCTCCGGCAAGGACAGCGTCAGCATCGCAGGCGGCGCGATCACGATCACAGCCGGCACCGACGCGATCCATTCCGAGAACGCGGACGACGCCGAAAAGGGCATGATCACGATCCTGGGCGGCAGCGTCACGGCCGGGAGCGGCAGCGACGGCATCGACGCCACCGGCGCGGTCTCGATCGCGGGCGGCAGCTTGAATATCACCGCGGGCGGCGGCGCGGACAGCGTTTCGCGCTATGCCTCCGGCCGGGGCGGCTGGAGCCAGAGCGGTTCCTCCGCAAGCGGCGGCAAGGGTATTAAGAGCGACGTCTCCGTCACAGTCAGCGGCGGCACGGTCAATGTCGACAGCGCCGACGACGCGATCCACACCGACGGCGACGTCACGATCTCCGGCGGCATGGTCACGCTCAAAAGCGGCGACGACGGCATCCACGCCGACGCATCGCTTACGATCAGCGGCGGCAGCGTCACGGTCAGCGACAGCTATGAGGGGCTCGAGGCGGCCGACATCGTGATCGAGGCCGGTGAAATCTCTGTCACGGCCTCGGACGACGGTCTCAACGCCGCGGGCGGCAGCGACGGCTCGAACGGCGGCGGCTGGTTCGGCGGCGATCCCTTTGCCGCGCAGGACGCCTCCATCACGATCTCCGGCGGTACGCTTACCGTCAACGCCGATGGCGACGGCATCGACTCCAACGGCGATCTCACGGTCAGCGGCGGCACGATCTGTGTCTCCGGCCCGACCAACGCCGGCAACGGCGCGCTGGACTACAACGGCAGCGGCGTCATCACGGGCGGCACGTTCATCGCGGCGGGCGCCTCCGGCATGGCCGAGAATTTCTCAAACGGCTCGACCCAGTGCAGCGTGCTCGTGAACTTTGCCTCGACCGTTTCGGCGGGCAGCGAGATCTGCGTCTATGATGCCGACGGCAAGCTGATCGCAAGCTATACCCCCGAAAAGAACTACCAGTGCGCGGTCATTTCTGCTCCCGAGCTCGCGGTAGGCGGGACCTACACCGTCACCGCGGGCGGATCGCAGCAGAGCGTGACCTTGTCCTCGACCATTACCGGCGGCGGTATGGGCATGGGCGGTATGGGCGGACCCGGCGGCATGGGCGGCCAGAGCGGCTTTGGCGATCAGGGCGGCTTCGGCGGCCATGGCGGCATGCAAGGCGGCTGGGGCGGCAGACCGTAAAAAAGGAAGGGAAGCTTTGCTTCCCTTCCTTTTTAGTTTCTAGTTTTTAGTTTCTAGTTTTTAGTTTCTAGTTTTTAGTTTCTAGTTTTTAGTTTCTAGTTTTTAGTTTTTAGTTTCTAGTTTTTAGTTTTTAGTTTCTAGTTTTTAGCTTCTAGTTTTTAGCTTTTAGCTTAAAAGAGGCAGTGAAAACCACCGGTTTTCACTGCCTCTTTTCTTGCCCAAAGGATCAGTCCATGATCTCCACAGAGACCTTTTTGCCCTTTCTCTGGGCGACTGCGCGCATCAGGATGCGGATCTGCTTGACGATCCGGCCCTGACGGCCGATGACCTTGCCCATGTCGCCGTCGGCAACGCGGACCTCAAAGATCGTCTCGCCGTCGACTTTGCGCTCGGTCACAGAAACCTCGTCGGGATGATCGACCAGGCTCTGTACAAGATAGGTCAGAAGTTCTTTCACAGTTGATCGCTCCTCAATTACGCTTCGATCTTCTTCAGGAGACCGCGAACGGTATCGGTGGGCTGAGCGCCCTGGGAAACCCAGTACTTCACGCGCTCAACGTCGAGATTGAGCTTATTGCCTTCCGCCATCGGATCGTAGGTACCCAGTTCCTCGATGAAGCGGCCGTCACGCGGAGAGCGGGAATCGGCGACGACAACACGATAGTAAGGAGCCTTCTTGGCGCCCATTCTGCGAAGTCTGATTTTGACCATGTATCTTCACCTCCATACATTTTTCTGCGATTGCAAACTATATTACAAACACCTTTTCCAAGTGCCGTAACCAAAACTTAAAAACCGAAGCCGCCGAGACCGCCGAGGCCGCCCATGCCGCCCATCCTGCCGAGCTTTTTCTGCATCTTCTTCATGTTCTTGCCCGACAGCTGCTTCATCATCTGCTGCATGGCTTCGAACTGCTTGAGCAGGCGGTTGACGTCCACGACCTGCACGCCCGAGCCCGCCGCGATACGCTTTTTGCGGCTGGAGTTGAGCAGCGAGGGGTTTTCCCGCTCGGCCGGGGTCATCGAGAGGATGATCGCCTCCTGACGCGCCATGAGCTTGTCGTCGATCTTGGCGTTCTTCAGCGCGCCGGAATTCATCCCGGGGATCATCGAGGCGATGCTCTCGAGGTCGCCCATGTTTTTCAGCTGGCCCATCTGGTCGAGATAGTCGGTCAGCGTAAAGCGGTTGGCACGCAGCCGCTCGGCCGCCTCCAGCGCTTTTTTCTCGTCGTAGCTCTGCTCGGCCTTTTCGATCAGCGTCAGCACGTCGCCCATGCCGAGGATACGGGAGGCCATGCGGTCGGGGTGGAAGGGCTCGATCATGTCGAGCTTTTCGCCCACGCCGATGAACTTGATCGGCTTGCCCGTTGCGGCGCGGATCGACAGCGCGGCGCCGCCTCTCGCGTCTCCGTCAAGCTTGGTGAGCATCACGCCCGTCACGCCCAGCGCCTCGTCAAAGGCGGTCGCGGCGTTGACGGCGTCCTGGCCGGTCATCGCGTCGACGACAAGCAGGATCTCGGCCGGCTCGACCACGTCGCGGATGTTTTTCAGCTCGTCCATCAGCTGCTCGTCGATGTGCAGACGGCCCGCCGTGTCGAGGAACACCAGATCGTTTCCGTGGCGCCTGGCATGCTCGATGGCGGCCTTTGCGATGTCCACGGGGTTCGTCTGGCCCATCTGGAACACGGGCAGATCCAGCTGCGCGCCGACGGTCTCAAGCTGTCGGATGGCAGCCGGACGGTAGATGTCGCAGGCGACCAGCAGCGGACGCTTTCCCTGCTTGCGCATATAGGCGGCGAGCTTGGCGCCGTTGGTCGTTTTGCCCGCGCCCTGCAGGCCGACGAGCATCACGACGCTCGGCGATTTCGAGGAGATGTTGATCTTCTGGTTGGCCCCGCCCATGAGCGTGCAAAGCTCTTCATTGACGATCTTGATGACCATCTGCGCGGGGGAGAGGGATTCGAGCACATCGGCGCCGCTGGCGCGCTCGGTCACGGTCTTGGTAAAGTCCTTGACGACCTTATAGCTGACGTCCGCCTCCAGAAGGGCCATGCGCACCTCGCGCATCGCTTCCTTCACGTCGGCGGTGGTCAGGCGGCCTTTGCCGCGCAGGCGCTTGAACGCTGCATTCAGTTTTTCCGATAAGCTTTCAAATGCCATGGTTTATCCTCTCTCAAGCAGGGCCTTCAGCCCGTCCGACAGCTCGCACGCGGCGGTGTGCGCCTTTTCGTCCAGCGGGAGGGAAAGCAGCCCTTCCGCCTTGTCGCGCAGACGTTCGAGCGAGCGCTGCGTTTCGGAAAAGCGGCGGACAAGACCGGTTTTCTCCTCGATCTCCTCGAGCGCAGCGACCGCGCGGCGGACGTTGTCCCAAACGCCCTGGCGGGAGATGCCGCACTGCTCGGCGATCTCGGCGAGGGAAAGATCCTCGTTGAAATACAGCTCACAGGTCTCACGCTGCTTGTCCGTCAGGAGCTGACCGTAGAAATCCAGCAGCAGGCTTTGCATCACTCTGTCATCAGCCATGTTGCCGCACCTCCTGTCAAGCAGAATACCTTTGCAGAATATACCAGAGAATCCGCCCGCTGTCAAGTATTTTTTCTTGGCAGCTTTTTCGCCCCGCGCGCATAAGCGGGGCGGGCGCGGGAAAAATACAGTATCCAGAATTTTGTAGCAAGAGGAAATCTATGGACATTGTATCATCCGGATTGAAACTGGAGGGTGCGCAGCTCGTCTCCTATGCGGCCTCTACGGCCAAGCTGCTCGCTCTCGACGGACAGAGCCCTGTGCGCACAGAGATCGCGCGGCTGCGGCGCGAGCGGGGCGAGCTGCGGCGTTTCCTGTCGGTGCTGCGGGAAAAAACCGAGGCGGGCGAGACGCTCTCCGGCGCGGAGGAATGGCTGGCGGACAACATGTATCTGATCGAGCGCGAGAGCAAAGCCGCCCTTGAACTGCTCAAGGACTGCCCTGCGCTGCGCAGCAGCGGCGGGGACAGCCTTCCCTTCGCACTCTGCCGCGCGCTGCTCCGTTCCGGCGGGGGAAAGCTGACGGAGGAGAGGCTGCTTGCCTTCCTCGACGGCTTTCAGACCGTGTGCGTCCTGCGCCAGAACGAGCTTGAGTCGCTCGGCGCAATGCTGCGCTGTGCGATCATCTCTGCAATCGCGGAGGTCATGCGGTCGATGCGCCGCGCCGGACAGAGCGAAAACAGCCCGGAGCCGGGGCACGCGCAGCTTCTCTCGGCGCTCTTTGCCGCGCTGCGCGCCGTTCCGCTGATGGATCTCGACACGCTCACCGCCCGCGTCAACGTTCCCGGGCTGATTTTTGAGCTTGACCCCACGGGCGAATATCCGCGCATGGACACGCTGTCGAAGAAAAGCTATCTCAGGCAGCTTGCGCGCATGGCCGCGGCGCAGGAAACGGACGAACAGAGCCTGGCCCGCGCACTGATCGAGCGCGCCAAGAGCGAGGGGAGACACGTCGGCTTTTTCCTCTTTCCGGAAAACGCTGAACGGAAGGGCGAGGCGTATGTCGCCGGAAAGACGGCGCTCACGGCCGCGCTGGTGCTGCTCGCGCTCTACCGGCTCGGTGCAGTCTGCGCGCTGCTGCTGCTTTTGCCGATCAGCGAGACGGTGACGAGTCTCACGGACTTTATCCTCTCGCGCCTGATCCGCCCCCGGCGCATGCCGCGCATGGATCTCTCCCGCGGCATCCCGCCCGAGGGAAAGACCGTGTGCGTGATCTCTGCCCTCCTTTCCCGGGAAGAGGACGCGGAAGAAGCGGCGCGAAAGCTCGAGCGGCTATATTATGCCTGCGGCGGGGAGCGAGAGCGCGGCGCGCTCTGCTTTGGGCTGCTTTCCGACCTGCCCGCAGCCGCCGAGCAGACACACCCGGACGACGGGAAGATCCTGGCCGCGGCGGAGAAGGCGATCGACACGCTCAACGAAAAGCACGACGGCGGCTTCTTTCTCTTTACCCGTCCGCGCCGCTTTGACGGCGGGAGCTGGACCGGCCGCGAGCGCAAGCGCGGCGCGCTCTGCGCGCTTGCCGCGCTTCTGGGCGGCAGCGAGAGCGAGCTGAGCGTGCACGGTGATAAAAGCGCTCTTACACAAACGCACTTTATCCTGACGCTCGACGCGGACACGGTCGTCTATCCCGGCTCGGTGCGCGAGCTGATCGGCGCGGCGATCCATCCTCTCTGCCGCACGGTGATCGACCGGGAAAGAGGCGTCGTGACGTCCGGCCATGCCATCCTCCAGCCCCGCATCGGCGTAACGCCGCAAAGCGCCCAGCGGACGGACTTTTCGATCATCTTTGCCGGCGCTTCCGGCAGCGACCCGTACGGCGCGCTCAGCGGCGAGCTTTACATGGATGCCTTTGACCGCGGCGGCTTTACCGGCAAAGGGCTCCTTGACGCCGCGGCGCTCCTCACCTGCACGGCGGCACGCTTTGACGGCAAAGGGATGTTGTCGCACGACGCCCCGGAGGGGGCGTACCTGCGCGGCGCCGTACTGGAAGACGAGGAGTTTTACGACGCCTTTCCCGCCGCGCCGGAGGCGTATTTTCGCCGTCTGCACCGCTGGACGCGCGGCGACTGGCAGAACCTGCGCTTTGCCTTTGCGCGCGAGCTGCCGCCAATCGAGCGCGCCCGCTTCCTCTCCAAGCTCAGGCGCAGCGCCGTGCCGCCCGCCACGCTCATCGCGCTGCTTGCGGGCTTCTTTTTCCCGGCGCGCGCCGGCGCCGCTGCCGCTGCGGCCGCGCTGTGTCTGCTGTCGGATCTGCTGCTCTCACTCGGCGGCGAGCTGCGCCGTCTCCGCCGCCGTACGCGCCGATGGACGCGCCTCCTGGCAGGCTTCGGGGGCGGGATCGTGGCGAACTTCATGCGGCTGTGGCTCCTGCCGTGGGAGGCGTGGGTCTGCGCCTCCGCCGCGCTTACGGCGCTGTGGCGCATGGGTGTGACCCATCGGCGTCTCTTGCAATGGGAGACGGCGGCCGAGAGCGCCGCAAGAGACGGCTCGCTCGGCGGCTATGCGCGCACGATGGCGGCCGCGCTGCCCGTCGGGCTCGGTGCAATGTGCTTTTCAACAACGGTGATCGGCCGCGCGGCGGGGCTGATGTGGCTGCTCTCGCCGCTCGCAGCATGGGCGCTCTCGCTCCCGGCCGCCCGGGAGAAGACGCTTCCCGCTGCGGATGAGCGCTATCTCCGCGCCGCAGCGGCGGATACCTGGCGCTATTTTTCCGAAAACTGCACGGTAAAGGAGCATTTTCTCCCGCCCGACAACGTCCAGACCCAGCCTCCGCGCGGTGCGGCGCACAGCGTCTCGCCGACGAATCTCGGTTTAGCCATGACGGCGGCCGTCGCCGCCTGCGATCTTGGACTGATCGGCGCGGACGAGGCCGCGGCCTTTATCGGCCGGCTGACCGACACGGCCGAGCAGATGGAGCGCTATCGCGGACACTTTTACAACTGGTACGATACCCGCACCCTCGCGGTGCTGCAGCCGCCCTTTATCTCCACGGTGGACAGCGGCAATCTCTGCGCCGCGCTGCTGACCGCCGCCGCGTTTGCGGAGGAGAAGGGGGAGAAGACGCTTGCCGCGCGTCTTCGTGTACTTGCCGAGGACATGGATTTCTCCTTCCTCTATGACGAAAAGCGCGCGCTCTTCGCGATCTGTTATGACACGCTGCGCGCCCGGAAGGCCGGCGGATGGTACGATCTGATGGCGAGCGAGGCGATGCTCACGAGCTATCTCTGCGTCGCACGCGCAGAGGCGCCGCGCCGCCACTGGCGCGCCTTAGGCCGCGCCTGCCTGCGGCTGGACGGATACAGCGGCCTTGCGAGCTGGAGCGGGACGATGTTTGAATATCTCATGCCGGCGCTCTTCCTGCCGCTGGAAAAGGGCGGGATGCTGTATGAAAGCAGCCGCTTTTGTCTCTATGCCCAAAAGCGGCGCATGGGCGTCGGCAGACCCTGGGGCATCTCCGAGAGCGCGTTTTTCGCACTCGACGCCGCGGGACGCTATCGCTACAAGGCACACGGCGTCGGCGCACTCGCGCTGCGGCGCGGCATGGACGCCGAGACGGTCATCTCGCCGTACAGCAGCTTTCTGGCGCTCATCCTCGACGGTCACGGCGCAACGGAAAATCTGCGCCGGCTCGAGCAGCGGGGCATGCGCGGCCCCTGGGGCTTTTACGAGGCGCTCGATCTCACCGGGCAAAGGACGCGCTCGGAGGAGGGCGAGCGGGTGTGCTGTACGATGGCGCACCACGCGGCGATGAGTCTCTGCGCCGCGGCGAACGCGCTCTGCGGCGGCAGCATCGTGCGCCGCTTTATGCACGACGCGCGCATGGCGGCTTTTCAGCCCCTTTTGTGCGAGCGCGTGGGCGAGGGCGGCGAGATCCTGCGGCGCTCGCGTACGACGGAGAGCGCGCAGCGCTCTGTGGCTGCAGGCCAAAAACGAAGATCCGGCGGACCGGGGGAGAGGGGCGTGTGTCTTCTCTCCAACGGGAGCTATACCGCCGCGCTCGACGAGCGCGGCGCTCTGGGCGAGCGCTGCGACGAGACAAGCGTCTGGGACGCGCGGCTCGGGGGCCTGTCCTTAAAGCTGCGCGCCGGGACGAGAGAGGCGGCGCTGCTGCCCTCGGTGCCGCGGCACTGGGAGATGGGGACGGAGCTGTGCCGCTATGAATACGACACCGCGCTCGGCCGCGCGGCGCTAACGGTCAGCGTCGGGGCGGAGGAGAACGGAACGCTCTATGAGCTTGAATGGAACGGCGAGTCCTGCGAGGCGGAGCTGAGCTTCACGCCGCTTCTCTGCCCGCTGCGCGAGGCGATGGATCATCCCGCCTTTGCCCGTCTCGGGATCCGCGCGGAGGTAAGCGAGGACATGCTGCTCCTGCATCGGATCGCGCCCGTGAGCGCGGACGACCTCACGCTGGCTGTCGCCTGCGGCGGCCGCGCGGTATACAGTGCCGAACGGGAGGGAAGCAGTCCGGTGCTGCTGCGCCCGCAGGTCACGGTGCGCGCCGAGCTGGACGGGGAGCGCTTCGGCGTACGCTTTGCGCTCTGCCTTGCTGCGGATGCGGACGAGGCTGTGCGTGGGGCAAAACGCCTTCTCACCTCCGGAACAGAGGGGCGCGGCTCCTTCGTCGGAGGCGCGGCCTCGCTTCTGGGCATGCGGGACGAGGAAATCGCCGGGGCGATGGCGCTCTACGGCGCGATCCGCGCCTTCCGACCCCGCGAGAGCGCAGAGCGGCGGAAGCTGTGGCAATACGGGGTCTCCGGGGATGAGCCGCTGCTGCTCTGCCGCGGCGGGGCCAGAGAAGAGGAGAGCGTGCTGCTGCGCTTCTGTCTGCTGCGCAGCCTCGGCGTGAGGGCGGAGCTGGTGATCACGACGGACGAGACGGGCGAGTACCCCGCCCGGACACATGAGCGCGTCACGGCCGTGCTGGGGCGCGTTGGGCTCGAAGCGCTGCTGGGGGCGCGCTTCGGCGTACACCTCGTGCCGCTCGAGGCGGAGGAGATCTTCGTCTCCCGCGCCGCCTTTGTCGCAGGGCGGGAAGCGGTCGTGCGCGAGCCTATGCCTGCGCCGGCGTTCGCCGAGCGCAGCGGCGTTCTCGACATCCCCCGGCGCTTTGACGGAAAGGGCGGATTTTCCTTTCTGCTGCCCGGCGCATTGCCGCGCCGCCCCTGGCAAAACATCCTCTCGGCGGCGGGCTTCGGCTGGATCGTCAGCGAGTGCGGAAGCGGCTTTTTGTGGCAGCGCAACGCGCGCGAGGGGCGCGTCGATCCGCCGCCGCTTTATCCGGAGAGCACAAAGAGCAGCGAGATGCTCTGGCTCGAGACGCCCCGCGGCCGCGTCAGTCTCTTTGCCGCCGAGGACGGCATCCCCTGCCGCGTGTATTACTCCGGCGTCTTTGCACGCTGGGAAAAAGAGATCGACGGCAGAAAAATCACACTCACCGGCTTTCTCGACCCCGGGAGCGGCGCACGTGTGCTGCTGCTCGACGGCGCGCGGGAGCTGACGGTCTGCTGGCGGATGGAGACGGTGATCGGCTCAATGGACGGGGCGGCCGTACGCTGCGGCTTCTCCGGCGGCGTGTTTTCCGCCGAAAATCCGGAGAGCTTTGTGCCCGGCATGCGTTTTCACGCGGCGGTCTCGGCTCCGGCGCGCTGCCGCTGCGACTGGGCAGAGCCGGGCATGCTGTTGGCCTTCCAGGCACAGGGCGGGGACGTGCTCGTCTGCGGCGTGTGCGGCGCCGGGCAGCTCCGCGCGCTTACAGAGCGCCCAAACGCCCTCGCTGCGATGCGCGCGGCGGAGGAACGCTTTGCGCGGCGGATGGGCCGGTTTTCCCTGCGCTGCAGCGATGAAAGGCTTGAAAACTATATGAATTACTGGTGCCTCGACCAGATCTATGCCCGGCTGGAGGCGCGCTGCAGTTTGTACCAGGGCGGCGGCGCGGTCGGCTTCCGCGACCAGATGCAGGACGCGGTCAACCTGCTCGTGATCGAGAGTGCAGCCGCGCGCGAACGGATTCTGGACGCCTGCCGCCATCAGTACGGCGAGGGAGACGTGATGCACTGGTGGCATCCGGGCGGCGCGGCGGATCGCGGCGTGCGTACGCGCTGCAGCGACGACCTTTTGTGGCTGTGCTGGGCGCTCGGAGAGTATACGGCGGCAACGGGCGATCTTGCGCTCTGCGGCGAGCGGGTGTCGTTTCTTACCTCGCCGCCGCTCGGAGAAAAGGAGCACGACCGCTATGAGACGGCCGGGAGCGGCGGGGAGAGCGCGGCGGTGATCGACCATGCGCTGCGCGCGCTGCGCTGCTGCGTCTCGCGCGGAAACGGGCCGCACGGTCTGCCGCTGATGGGCGCGGGCGACTGGAACGACAGTCTCAGCGACTGCGGCGGCGAGAGTGTTTGGCTCGCCTTCTTCCTGTGCGATTGCGCAAGGAAAATGGAAATGCTGCTGCGCCGCCTCAAAAGAGGGACGGACGCGGACGAATGCGGGGCGCTTGCGAAAAGGATGCTCGACGCGGCGGAGGGCTGCTTCAACGGCCGGTGGTACGAGCGGGCCTATCCCGCCCACGGCGAATGGAGCCGCAACGGCGGGCGCATCGACTCGATCGTCCAGAGCTGGGCGGTCTTCTGCGGGGCAAAGCACGCGCGCGAGGCGCTCGACCACGCGCTCTGCCGTCTGGTGGATGAAAAGGCCGGGATCGTGCGGCTGCTCGATCCGCCCTTTACGGCGGCGGAGGAGCGGCTGGGATATATCGTCGCCTACGGCGAAGGCTGCCGCGAAAACGGCGGACAGTACACCCATGCCGCCGTCTGGCTGGCGCGCGCCTGCTTTCTTGCCGGACGGCCGGATGCGGGACGGGAGATCCTTGTCATGCTGCTGCCGCAGGGGCGCGGGGCTCTCTACGGCGGCGAGCCTTATGTGCTGCCGGCGGACGTCTGCGGCGCGCCCGGCCACGCGGGCGAGGCGGGCTGGACCTGGTACACGGGCTCGGCAGGCTGGTATTTCCGCACGGTGACGGAAAACCTGCTCGGCATCCGGCGCAAAGACGGCACGCTGTCGTATCAGCCCTGCGCCTGCGCGCTGTTTTCGGTGTCGGAGGTCACGGTCAACGGCGAGCGCCTGGAGGAAAAGGGAAAGAAAGGACTACCCAATCTGCCGGAGGAATGATATAATAAAATAATAGAAAAAAGACCGCACCGGGGTGAGGACTCCGGATACGGCGGAAAACGGAGGGCGGAAGATGGAATACACGAGAAGTGAGATCCTAAACGGCGTGTGGCTGACCCACATTCGCTCCGACAAGTTCAAGACCGCGTGCGTGAGCATCACGCTGCTCACGCAGCTGCGGCGCGAGACCGCTGCGATGAACGCGCTGCTGCCGCTGGTGCTGCGGCGCGGAACGTCGCGCTACGGCGACATGGAGGCCATCTCCGGCCGTCTCGACGAGCTGTACGGCGCGGCGATCGAGCCGGTGGTGCGCCGGATCGGCGAGATCCAGTGCATCGGCTTTTTCTCGAGCGTTCCGGAGGAGGACTTTCTCCCCGCCGGGGCCGACACGCTGCGCGGCACCTGCGAGCTGATGGGCCAGATGCTCCTCTCGCCCAACACGCGCGGCGGGCTGCTGCTGCCGGACTATGTCGACAGCGAGCGCGGCAAGCTCATCGAGATGATCCGCGCCCGGCTCAACGACAAGCTGGGCTATTCCATCAACCGCTGCATCGAGGAGATGTGCTGCTGCGAGGATTACGCCGTCTCCCGTCTCGGCGACGAGGAGAGCGCGGCGGTCATCCGCTATCAGAAGCTGACGAAGCAGTACCGCAGCCTCGTCCAGTCAAGCCCGATCGAGATCTTCTACTGCGGCCGGGCGGAGCTCAAGCGCGTGGAGGCGCTGCTGCGCGACGCGCTCTCGACGCTGCCGCGCGGCGAGATCGATTATGACATCGGCACGGACGTGCGTCTCAACGCGCTGGAGGCCGCGCCGCGGGAATATACCGAGCCGATGAACGTCACCCAGGCCAAGCTCGTGATCGGCTGGCGTCTCGGCGAGGCGATGGAGGAGCCGAACCCCGCCGCGCTGCGGGTGTTCGCCTCGCTCTTCGGCGGCTCGACGGCGTCGAAGCTGTTTGTCAATGTGCGGGAAAAGCTGTCTCTGTGCTATTTCGCGAGCGCGATCGCGGACGTGCACAAGGGCGTGCTGCTCGCCTATGCGGGAACGGAATTCGACAATGTCGGGCGGGCGAAGGAGGAGATCTTTGCCCAGCTTGCGGCGATTGCAGACGGCGAGATCACGGACGAGGAAATGAATGCGGCGAGAGCCGACGTAAAGAGTGCGCTCAAGAGCGCACTCGACATTCAGGGCGCGCTTGAGGGCTTTTATCTCTCCGCCGCGCTCGACGGCGCCGACTATTCGCCAGAGGAGCTCGGCGCGCTCGTCGACGACGTGACGAAGGAAGACATGATCACGATCGCGCGCGGCTGTGAGTGCGACATGATCTACACGCTGACCGGCGACGGCAGCGAGGAAGACGAGGACGACGAGGAGATCGCGGAGATAAGCGAGGAAGAGCTGCGCGCCTTTGAGGAGGATGAAGATGGAGATCCTGACGAGGAGATTTGAAAACGTCGGCGAAACACTGCAGACGGCGGTGCTGGACAACGGCCTGCACATCTGCGTCGTGCCGAAAAAGGGCTTTTCGTCCTTCTTTGCCTGCTTCGGGACCTATTACGGGTCGGTCATGCGCAGCTTTGATCTTGCCGGCGTGCGGCACGACACCCCCGCGGGCGTCGCGCACTATCTCGAGCACAAGATGTTCGACATGCCCGACGGCGACAACGCCCTGCAGAGCATGACCGCCACCGGCGCCGATCCCAACGCCTTTACCGCCTATGACGAGACGGTGTATTATTTCCACTGCACCGAGCGTTTTGAGGAAAACCTGCGCACGCTGCTGCGCTTTGTCACCACGCCCTATTTCACGGCCGAGACCGTGGAAAAGGAACAGGGCATCATCGCCCAGGAGATCCGCATGTACGAAGACGAGCCGGACAACGCGGTGTACGTCGATCTGATGAAGCTGCTCTATAAGACCCACCCCGTGCGCGACGACATCGCCGGCACGGTCGAGAGCATCGCCGAGATCGACGCGGACACGCTCTATGCCTGCCACCGCGCGTTCTACACGCCGGGCAACATGTGCCTGTGCGTCGCGGGCGACGTGGACGCCGCCGCGATCTGCGCGATCGCCGAGGAGATGCTGGGCGGAGAAAAGGGCGAGGTGCCGCAGCCGGTCGTGTATGAAGAAAACGACGCGCCGGAAAAGCTCTATACCGAACGCGTGATGAGCGTCTCGGCGCCGCAGTTCCTGCTCGGCGCGGCCTACCGCCCGACGGAGGGAGACGTGCTGCGCGAGCGGATCGTCGCGCGCCTTGCGATGCGGCTTTTGTGCGGGACGTCCTCGCCGCTCTACACCCGGCTTTACCGTGAGGGGATCTTGAACCGCAATTTCTCCTACGGCACCGATTTCCCGGCCAACACGGCGCAGCTGACCGTGGGCGGAGAGAGCCCCGACCCGCAGCGCGTCTATGACGAGCTGATGGGAGAGGTCGGCCGTATTGCCGCCGAGGGCTTTGACAAAGACGCCTTCGAGCGGGCCAAGCGCGCCTCGCTCGGGGCGCGGCTGCGCGGCTTTGAGGATTTCGACAGCGTGTGCCTGACGGCCTTTGACGCCGAACGGCTCGGCTATTGCATCTTCGACGCGCCGGCGGTGCTCGCCTCCGTCACGGCGGAGGAATGCCGCGACTTTCTCGCGCGCGTGCTGACGCGCGAGCGCACTGTACTCTCCGTCGTCAGACCGCAGACGCGTGTCTGAGAGGAGCAAATAGAAAAGCAAAAAGGAAACCGATATGGAAACCGTATACGAGACCATTCAGCGCTCCTCCACGATCAGCTTTCCCGGGCTGTTCGGCGACTGGAGCATCGATCCGCCGGCATTCTTTACGCTCTTCGGCCGACCGATCTATTTCTATGGCGTGATCATAGCGCTCGGCTTTCTGCTGGGCATTACTTACTGCGCGAAGAGCGCCAAGCGTTTCGGCATCCGCGAGGACGACGTCTATGACCTGGTGATCTGGCTGATCCCGCTGTCGATCATCGGGGCGCGGCTGTATTTCGTGGCGTTCAAGATAGAGTATTACGCCGCCCATCCCGACGAGATCATCGCGATCTGGAACGGCGGGCTTGCGATCTACGGCGGCGTGATCGCCGGCGTGATCGTCATGCTGTTTGTCTGCCGCCGGAAAAAGATCCCCTGGCAGGCGATGCTCGACCTCATTATCTACGGCCTTCTGATCGGCCAGATCCTCGGCCGCTGGGGCAACTTCATGAACCGAGAGGCCTTCGGCGCCGAGACCGACATCTTCTGCCGCATGCAGCTTACCGCGCCGGACGGCAGCAGCATCTGCGTCCACCCGACCTTCCTGTACGAAAGTCTGTGGAACCTTGTCGGACTGATCGCGCTGATCATCTGGGAGAGAAAGGGCGGCCGCCGCTATGACGGGCAGGCCGCGCTGGGCTATTTCTTCTGGTACGGCGTCGGGAGGACGTGGATCGAAGGGCTGCGGACCGACAGTCTGTATATCGCCGGCACCTCGCTGCGCGTCTCGCAGCTGCTCTCGATCGTGCTGGCGCTCGTCTCGCTGGTGCTGCTCGTCGTGAACGCGCGCAGAAAGCACCCGCCGGAGGAGCTGTATGTCAATAAAGTCGCCGCGGCCGCGGCGGAGATCGTTCAAACAGAAAAAGGAGAGGAGACAGAGCATGAGTGACACGATGGACAAGCTCACGAGCACGCTCGGCGAGCTCATAAAAAAGGCAAAAGAGGTCGGCGGACAGACGCTCGACGCCGTGGATAAGAACGGCGCGGTGCGCGGGGCGTACCAGAGAGGCAGCGAGCGCACCAAAGCCTATGCGCGCATCGCCAAGCTGACGCTCGCGGGGAACAACGAGAACGACGAGCTGAAGAAGATCTACACGGAGATCGGCAAGCTGTATTTTGAACAGCAGCAGGGCAAGGCCGACGGCTTCTTCGCCCCGCTCTTTGCCCAGGCGAAGGAGAGAGCGGAGAACATCCGCGCGATCGAGGCGGAGATCGATTCGCTGCGTGAAAAGATCGCCGAGGAGAGCGGCGAGAAGGACATCGAGGTCGAGATCGGCGCGTTCGACGACATCGTCTCCGCCGACGAAAAAGCCGCGACGGGAGAAGAATAAACAGTAAAAAGACAGGGCGTGCCCCGGAGGGCACGCCCTGTTTGCGTTTTTTCTGTTCTTTTGAAGAGAGAGTCCGCCGGGCGCTTATTTCATCTTCTTTGAAAGACGAAAGGCGGCAATGATGCTGAATATGCTCAGCGAAACGGCCGTGGCGATGAGCGTGAACTCAAAGCGCAGCCCCAGAAGATTCCGCGTGAAATAGACCGCGGCGAGCGCGGCGACGTCCAGAAGCGTCCGGAGCATGCTCATGGCCGAGAGCTGACGCGCGTCTCCGGCGGAAAACTTTTTTGTAATAACGGCGTTGAGCACCCCGAACAGGCCGCCCCAGACCAGCCCGGCAAGGATCGAAAGAAAGATCTGCATAGGATCGCGCTCCCTATATGAAATCGTTAAAAAGAGTATAGCACATCCTCTCCCCGATTACGATGAAAATTTCAAAAAAATTCTCGTTTATTCTCTTCGCCGCCGCAGATACTAATACCGAACGACTGCATACGGCGCCGTATGACGGACGTTTAGTCTTATTTGAGGTGATGAACATGAGTCCCAAAGAACTGCTTTATATCGAGGACGCGCTCGGCCACACGCAATTTCTGATGACCCAATGCCGCACGGCGGCCAGCCAGCTGACCGACCCTGCGCTGCGCGGCGAGGCACAGCGCCTGGTTGCGGAGAACCAGAAGCTGTTTACCAGTTTTTACAATCTTGTGTAAGGAGGAGCGCAGCATGAACGACAAGGAGATCATGGAAAACATTCTGATCACGACCAAGGGCGTCGTCGATCTGTATATGCACGGCACCGTCGAGTCGGCCACGCCGAACGTGCACGGCACGTTCAACACGGCGCTCAACAGCGCACTTTGCATGCAGAGCGATGTCTACAAGGAAATGGCCGAGCGCGGCTGGTACCCTGCCGAGCAGGCCACCCAGCAGAAGCTCGACGCCGTCAAGCAGAAATACGCCGGGATCGCGTAAGACCGAAAAGGGGCTGTCTCAAAAGTCA
>DJYJ01000065.1 GCA_002450075.1 Clostridiales bacterium UBA6981 | reverse complement strand
GTACCACCTGCCCAAGCGCGGCACTGTCATGACCAGCGACGAGATGATCGACATGTGGGAAGACTTCTGCAACAAGTACCCCATCATCTCCATCGAAGACGGTCTGGGCGAAGATGACTGGGAAGGCTGGGTCCGTCTGACCAAGCGTCTCGGCAAACGCATCCAGCTCGTCGGCGACGACCTGTTCGTCACCAACGCCTCCCGCGTGAAGAAGGGCATCGAACTCGGCGCCGCGAATGCCGTCCTTATCAAGGTCAACCAGATCGGCACCCTGACCGAGACCCTCGACGCCATCCAGACCGCCAACCGCGCCGGCTACACCGCCATCGTCTCTCACCGCTCCGGCGAGACCGAGGACACCACGCTGGCTGACCTGGCCGTGGCTGTCAACGC
Organism: Clostridiales bacterium UBA6981; assembly: GCA_002450075.1. GTDB lineage: Bacteria > Bacillota > Clostridia > Oscillospirales > Oscillospiraceae > Limivicinus. The sequence goes on along the minus strand of DJYJ01000065.1, from coordinate 4,230 downwards.
CGGCCAGATCAAGACCGGTGCTCCTTCCCGCAGCGACCGTGTTGCCAAGTACAACCAGCTGCTCCGCATTGAGGAAGAGCTCTTCGACGCCGCCCAGTATCCCGGCCGCGAGGCTTTCTTCAATATCAAGTAATCCGATCGAAACCCGTCTTCAAGGGCGCCGCATGGCGCCCTTGATTTTTTTCATGCCGCTGTATATTCCCTCCGTCTTTGGTCAAGAATAGCATTGCAGACATTTCTTGCAAACGGAGGTAGTTTTATGAACAGCAGCAGCTCCGACAGAAGGTCGGAGGGATTTTTCACGGGTAAGGGCTTTTACATAGTCCTTTTCCTGTGCGCCGCGGTCATCGGCGTTTCGGCCTGGGTGATGGCGACGGGAAATGAGGCTATGAACGAGTCTGAGCTTTCGGATATGATTGGCGGCAGCCACCGCGTGGAGACCGTGATCGCCCCCGCAACGGATGACTGGATCGATGAGACGGAGCTCGCTCCGCCCGAGATCCGCAGCGAAACCCCGGCCGAGCCTGTGCTCGACGAGCAGAGCGAGACCGCTCCCACAGCGGCGAGCGCGCCGGCGGTCTACGTCTGGCCGGTGCTCGGGGAGATCGCGCGGGAGTACACCGTCAGCGCGCTGCGCTATGACGAGACGATGCGTGACTGGCGTACCCACCGCGGCGTCGACATCGCCTGTGACAGCGGGGCAAAGGTTCTTGCCTCGCGCGGCGGCAAGATCGAGAGCGTTGTGAACGACGGTCTGTACGGCACCACGATCACGATCGACCACGGCGATGGCATGCACAGCGTCTATGCCAATCTTGATGAAGAAACGGCGGTAAAGGCAGGAGAGTGGGTGGATGCCGGCGTCGAGCTCGGCACGGTCGGCGCGAGCGCGCTTTGCGAGATCGGCCAGAGCTCCCATCTGCATTTTGAGATGTGTCTCAACGGCGCACCCGTCGATCCTGCGGCGTATCTCTCTGCCTGAGGGCGGAGAGATACGCGTAAAAAACTTTCTGAAACGGAAAAATTTTGTTGACAACGGGCGTGCCGTCTGATAAAATCTCTATGCTGTTTGAAAAGCATATGGCGGCATAGCTCAGTTGGCCAGAGCATTCGGTTCATACCCGAAGTGTCCCCGGTTCGAATCCAGGTGCCGCTACCATAAAGGCACATGTATATGTGCCTTTTTTCCGGCCCGTTGGTCAAGTGGTTAAGACACCGCCCTTTCACGGCGGTAACATGGGTTCGAGTCCCGTACGGGTCACCAAAATAAAAGCAGTCCGCCATCGGCGGGCTGCTTTTATTTTGATTTCTTCGTCTCTCGCGGGACTCGAACCGAGCGGTGTAAGAAATGTGCCTCCTGCTTTCGGATCTGACAGCCCTCTCGCGATCCGTCGTTGCAATTTGCCGTGCGCCGTGCTAAACTGTATTATCTTTTTGGGAAAGCGGCGAGTACATGATCGAGGTTTGGGACGTCATCCTTCCGGAGCTGACCGGCGAAGAGAAACGCCGGGCCTATGTCTATCTGCCCCTGCAGGCGATGTACGGAGACGGACAGCGTTTCCCCGTACTGTATATGTTCGACGGGCACAATGTTTTTTTCGATTCGGACGCGACCTACGGGAAAAGCTGGGGCATGGGGGAGTATCTGGACGCACACCGCGTCCCGCTGATCGTGGCGGCTGTGGAATGCAACCACGATCCGAACAACGGCCGCATCTCGGAATACGCGCCCTACTCCCTTTCTTCCCGTTATATCGGTGAAGTCGAGGGGCGCGGTGAAAAAACGATGGACTGGCTGATCCACAGCTTCAAGAGCGAGATCGACCGCCGCTATCCGACGATTCCGGATCGTGAGCACACCTTCATCGCCGGCAGCTCGATGGGAGGGCTGATGAGCCTTTATGCGGTAAGCTGTTACAACGCGGTCTTTTCGCGCGCTGCCGCCCTTTCTCCCTCGCTCGACTGTGAGCCGAAAAAGCTCGAGGGGCTGATCCGCACCGCGGTGATGAAGCCCGATACCGTGCTCTATATGGACATGGGTGAGACGGAGTGCAGCCGGAGCGGGATGCAGCGCTTCTGGCATTTTGCCAGACTGATGGCGGAGCGCAGCCGCGTCACGGCACGCATCGTCCCGGACGGACGCCACTGCGAGGCAAGCTGGGAAAAACAGATCCCCTTCTTTCTTCCCACGCTTCTCTATGAGTTGGAGGAATAGGATATGCTGATGCACTATGAAAAATGGTACAGTCCGGCGCTCCGCCGCGACATGGAGATCAAGGTATACGGCCGCGGGGGCAAACCGGTGCTGTATATTCCCTGCCAGGACGGCCGCTTTTTCGATTTTGAAAACTTCGGCATGATCGACGCCTGGGCTCCGTTTATCGAGTCGGGGCGGGCAACGGTCTTTTCCGTCGATACGATCGACAGCGAGACCTGGTCGAACACGGACGGCGATCCCTACTGGCGCATCCGCCGCCACGAGGAGTGGATGCGGTATCTTAGCGGGGAGGTCGTGCCCTATATCCGCGAAGTCTGCCGCGGCTACGGCTGGCAGAGCGATCCGGGGATTCTGGCCTTCGGCTGCTCGCTTGGCGCCATGCATGCGGCCAACCTCTATTTCCGCTATCCGGAGGCCTTTGACGAGCTGCTTGCGCTCAGCGGCGTCTACGACACGGAATACGGCTTCGGCGGCTACATGGACGAGGCGGTCTATCTCAACTCCCCGGTGCATTACCTTTCCAACATGCCGTATGACCACCCGTTCTTCCCTCTGTACCGCGCTCATCGCGCGATCATCTGCGTGGGGCAGGGTCCCTGGGAGCTGACGGATTATACCCGTTCGCTGCACCGCGTGCTTGTGGAAAAGGGCATCCCGGCCTGGGTGGACTACTGGGGCTATGACGTTTCGCACGACTGGCCGTGGTGGTTCAAGCAGGTGGCCTATTTTGTGCCGGATCTTCTGTAACAGCTTTAATAATAGAAAGAAGCGATCATTGTGAAAAACGTAATCTTTATCTCTCCGAATTTCCCCGTGAACTACTGGCAGTTCTGCCATGAGCTGCGCTGCGACGGCGTCAACGTCCTCGGCATCGGCGACCAGCCCTATGACGAGCTGCGCTTCGAGCTCAAAAGCAGCCTGACGGAATACTACAAGGTCTCCTCGCTTGAGGACTACGACCAGGTATACCGCGCGGTCGCGTTCTTCATCTTCAAATACGGGCGGATCGATTTTCTCGAGTCGAACAACGAATACTGGCTCGAGCAGGACGCCCATCTTCGCAGCGATTTCAACATCGCCGGCGGCTTCCGTGTGGAAGACGTGCCGCGCATCAAGTACAAATCCGGCATGAAGGAATATTACCGCCGCGCCGGGATCCCCACCGCGCGCTTCCATATGGTCGGCGACGCGGCGGGCTGCCGCGCCTTTATCAAGGAGGTGGGCTGGCCGGTCATTGTCAAGCCGGACAACGGCGTCGGCGCCGTGGCTACCTATAAGCTGGAAAACGAGGAGCAGCTCGACGCCTTCCTGTCCGAGCGCGACGGCCGCTTCCCCTATATCATGGAGGAGTTTATCGACGGCCAGATCAATTCCTATGACGCCATCATCGACTCCCGGGGCGAGCCGCTGTTCGAAACGGGCAACATCACCGGCATCGCCATCATGGACATCGTCAACAACCGCGACAACTCCCTGTACCACATCCTCAAGGAGCTGCCGGAGGACACCCGCGCCTTCGGCCGCGCCGCGGTCAAGAGCTTCGGGGTGAAGAGCCGCTTCGTTCACTTTGAGTTTTTCCGTCTGACGCGCGACCAGCATATCGGCAAAAAGGGTCAGCTCGTCGCGCTGGAGGTCAACATGCGCCCCAGCGGCGGCTATACGCCGGATATGATCAACTTTGCCCACAGCACCAACGTCTACAAGATCTGGGCGGATATGGTGGCCTTCGACCGCTCAAAGATGCCGGTGGGGGAGCACCGCTTCTGTGCCTGCGTCGGCAGACGGGACGGCAAGCATTTCCGTTACAGCCACGAGGAGCTGGCCAAACGCTATGCCGCGCAGATGCGCATGATGGAGCGTCTGCCCGCAGCGCTGGCCGAGGCGATGGGCGACCAGCTGTTCCTCGCGGTCTTCGATACCCAGGAGGAGCTCGACGCCTTCTACCGCGACGCGGTGGAGTGTGTGTGAAGCCACAATAAAAAAGCCGAAGGTGGTGGATCTGGGCTGTTTCC
>DJYJ01000018.1 GCA_002450075.1 Clostridiales bacterium UBA6981 | reverse complement strand
CAACCGGCTCAACTCTCAGTGCTCCGACAAGAAAACACTCTTTGAAGTGACGCTGGATCGACTTTGCATTCAGCACAAATGCATTAAGCCCTTCACCCCCAGGCACAACGGCAAGGTCGAGCGCAGCCACCGCAAAGATAATGAATACTTTTATGCCGATCACAAGTTCTTTTCCTTCGAAGACTTCCAAAAGCAGCTTGCTGTCTGGAACAGAAAGTACAACGATTTCCCCATGCGTCCCCTCGGCTGGCTCTCACCCAAACAGGCCCTTTCTTCTTTTCCTAACTCTGTCACACATCATTGACAAACCTACATGACTTGGATCATAAGATTTTTTAAGGCGGCAAAAAAGAGAAGGGACTGCCGCGTTTCGCGGCAGCCCTGTTCTGTCGGAATAATCAAAAGACGCCTGTGAGGAAGATCTCGATGCCGATGCCGATGAGGATGACGCCGCCGACGAGCGGCGCGACGCCGGCGAGCTTTTCTCCCGCCCTGCGGCCGAGGAAGAGCCCGAAGAGGCAGATGAGAAAGGTCACCGCGCCGATGATCAGCGCCTCGGCAAGCGCGGCGGAAAAGGGATAGCGCTCGATCGTAAAGCCGACCGAGAGTGCGTCGATCGACGTCGCGACGCCCTGCAGCAGCAGTGTGCCATGGCCCAGCTCCGCCGTCTCCTTTTCGCCGCCGCGCAGCGCCTCGGCGATCATCTTTCCGCCGATATACAGCAGCAGGATGAGCGCGATCCAGGGCGTGAGCCTTTCAAAGGCGTGGAAGCGCTCGGCGAGGGCGCGGACGCACAGCCACCCGACGAGGGGCATGCCGATCTGGAACAGCGCGAAGCAGAGCGCGATCCGGATGCGCCGGGCATGGCGCATGCCGGGGTCGGCAAGCGCGTTCGCCACCGAGACGGAAAAGGCGTCCATCGCGAGCCCCACGCCGAAGAGTATGCTGTTTAAGAAAAAGGAAAAACCCTCCGCCACGCTCCTCGTCTCCTCTCTTAAGTCAGCAACGCGCCCGCGGCCTTGCGCAAATGTGCGGCCATTGTAGCACCGCCCCGGGGGCTTGTCAACGAAAGGCGCGAAAAGTTGTGAAAAAAGTTCTTGACATTGCCCCGGCGCTGCGATATAGTATACGAGCGCTCCGAAGACAGCAGGTGGCCTTATGGGTCGTAAATCCTGCCGAGGACAACAACAATCGAGCTTTCATTGTTATTGTGCCTTTGCGTCTCGTGAGAGAAGCAGGGGTTTTCTTTTTGGGCGCCATCAATCGTGTGGAGGTGAAATAACACACATGCCGAACGCAAAGGTTCTCAGCGAAAAGCAGGCGATCGTCGCCGCTCTTGCCGAGCGTATCAAGAATGCGGGCGCCGGCATCCTGGTCGACTACCGTGGTATCACGGTTCTGGAGGATACCGCATTGCGCGCCGAAATGCGCAAGGAAGGCATCGACTACTCGGTCGTCAAGAACACCCTTACCAGAAAGGCTCTGGATTCTCTCGGAATGAGCGGTCTGGACGACGTTCTCAGCGGAACGACCTCTCTGGCTACCACCGCGGGTGACCCCATCGCACCTTTCCGTATTATCAGCGATTACGCCAAGAAGCTCAACGACCGCTTCAACATCAAGGCCGCCTTTATGGATGGCCAGATCCTGAGCGAGAGTGAGATCGCGGAGATCGCCGAGCTGCCTTCCAAGGACGCTCTGTACGCCAAGGTCCTGGGCACCATGATCGCACCCATCACCGGCCTGGCCGTCTGTCTCGGCCAGATCCTGGAGCAGAAGGGCGGCTCCCTCGAGCCGGCCGCTGCCGAAGAAGCTGCTGAATAAGTCAGCACACAAAGATTAATTTGGAGGAAAATTAAAATGAGCGAAAAAATCACCGCCATGATCGAAGAGATCAAGGGTCTTACCGTTCTTGAGCTCAGCGAGCTCGTCCATGCCCTCGAGGAGACCTTCGGTGTCTCCGCCGCCGCTGTCGCCGCCGGCCCCGCCGTCGCCGCTGCTGAGGTTGTTGAAGAGAAGACCGAGTTTGACGTTGTCATGACCAGCTTCGGTGCTGAGAAGATCAAGGTCATCAAGGAAGTCCGCGGCATCACCGGTCTCGGCCTGGCCGAGGCGAAGGCCCTTGTCGAAGGCGTTCCCGCCAAGATCAAGGAAGGCATCTCCAAGGAAGACGCCGAGGCTCTCAAGGCCCAGCTCGAAGGCGTTGGCGCCACTGTCGAGCTCAAGTAATTTTTAAGCAAACGCCGTTGTTTGCCATGATAACGAGACAAGAAAAATCCGGAACGAAAGTTCCGGATTTTTTTGTTTTATGACATTTAAGCACACAAGTGGAGCGCGCCGCGGCCGATGTTTGGCGGCTTTGTCAATTGCCGGGAGCGCCCGCGTGGGCTATACTGAAAAGCGAAGTGAATATCCGGTATAATGGGGGCGATCAGATGGGGCCCCGAGTTTCTACCGGGCAGCCCTTTGATCTGTCCGACTACTGGTTTTTCAGCGGCAACCGACGCTGTTTTCCATCGGCTGCCGATTGGCGGAGGCACGCATTTGTGCCGCCGTCTGTTCGGATTTTTCGGAGGGCAGGACTTCTGCGCCTCCGTTTTTCTATTTTTATGGGCCGATTAGTGCCGGAAAGGACGAAAAGAATGAGCAAAAAGATCTGCAAAGTGCCTCTTTGGGAATGCTCCGCCACCCTCTCCGCCGTCGCGATGGGCAATGTGCCCGCCGAGACGGTCATCCTCGACGCCAGGCTCGTCAACGTCTGCACGCACGAGATCTGCGAGCATATCGACGTCGCCATCCACAGCGGCCGCATCGCCCTCGTCGGCGACGCCAAGCACTGCATCGGCAAGGACACAAAGGTGATCGAGGCCAACGGCGCCTATATCTCCCCGGGCATGCTCGACGGCCACATCCACATCGAATCCTCGATGCTCTCTGCCGGCGAATACGCCCGCAGCGTCATCCCCCACGGCACCTCCGGCATCTTTTACGACCCGCACGAGATCTGCAACGTCATGGGTCTCAAGGGCGTCGACCTGATGGTCAGGGACGCCGAGCGCACGCCGCTCAAGGCCATGCTCACCACGCCCTCCTGCGTGCCCGCCGTCCCCGGCTTTGAGGATTCCGGCAGCACGATCACCTCTGCCGACATCGCAAAAGAGATGAAGCGGGAAGAGGTCGTGGGTCTCGGCGAGATGATGAACTTCCCCGGCATCATCAACTCCGTCGAGGAGACCCACCGCATCACCGGCGAGACGCTCAAGGCCGGCAAGATCGTCACCGGCCACTTCTCGATCCCCGACACCGGGCGCGCGCTCAACGCCTTTATCGCCAGCGGCATCCGCTGCTGCCACGAGTCCACCCGCATGGAGGACGCGCTGGCGAAGATGCGGCTCGGCATGTACGCGATGTTCCGCGAGGGCTCGGCCTGGCACGACCTGCAGGAGGTCAGCCGCTCGATCCGCGAGCGGGAGATCGACACGCGCTTTGCCGTGATGATCTCCGACGACACCCACCCCTACACGCTCCTCAACGACGGCCACATGGACCACATCGTCCGCCGCGCCGTCAGCTTCGGCGTCGACCCGATCACCGCGATCCAGATGGTCACGATCAACTGCGCCCAGTGCTTCCGGCTCGACCACGAGATCGGCTCGATCACGCCGGGCAAGTGCGCGGACATCGTCTTCTCCGAGGGACTCAACGACTTCCGGCCCTTCCGCGTGATGATCGACGGCGAGGTCGTGGCCGAAAACGGCCGGATGACCGTGGAGTTCGAGCCCTATGAGTACCCGAAGAGCGCGATGAACACGATGCACGTCGGCGAGACGATCACGCCCGAGACCTTCCGTGTCCCGACGAAGAAAAAGAAGACTGCGACCGTCCGCGCGATCGAGATCATCCCCGCGCGCGTCGGCGACTATGAGCGGCATGTGACGATCCCGGTAAAGGACGGTCTGCTGGAGTCCGATGTGGAGCAGGACGTGCTCAAGACCTTTGTCTTCGAGCGCCATCACAACACCGGCAAGCACGGCGTCGGCTTCGTCAAGGGCTTTAACATCAAGTGCGGCGCGATGGCCTCGTCGGTCGCGCATGACGCGCACAACCTGCTTGTCATCGGCACGAACGACGCCGACATGGCGCTGGCCGCGAACACGCTGATCGAGTGCGGCGGCGGCATGTGCGCCGTGCGCAACGGCGAGATCCTCGGCCGCGTCGAGCTGCCGCTCGCGGGTCTGATGAACCCGCTGAGCGCCGAGGAGATGAGCGAAAAGATCGCCGCGCTCTCCCGCGCCTGGGCCGAGATCGGCTGCGACATCGTGTCCCCCTTCATGACAATGGCGCTGATCCCGCTGGCCTGCCTGCCGGAGCTGCGGCTGACCGACCGCGGCCTTGTCGACTGCACGAAGTTCTGCTTCTCGCCGCTGGAGGTAGAGGAGTAAAGCTCCCGTATATAAAAAGGCGTTGTCTCAAAATAGCATTTAATGCTATTGAGAGGCAACGCCTTTTTCATGGTTGAATTACAGCAGCGCTTCCGCCTTCAGTTCCGGGCTGACGGTCTCATCGCTTGCGGCGGTGATCGCCCCGGCTCTTACCGCGGCAAGCGCGGCGTCCGCCAGGCCAAGTCCGCTGACGCCCGCCCAGACGATCGCTGCCGTCGCCGCGTCGCCCGCGCCGGTCGTGTTGACGACATTCGCCGGCTCGCAGGGCAGAAGCACGCGCTCGTCCCCGCTCGCCGAGAGGAGCCCGGCGCTGCCGAGACTGATAAAGACCCGCCCGACGCCCGCTTCGAGCAGCGCCTCGGCGCAGTCCTCCGCCGTCTCTTTTCCGGTCAGCGCACGCGCCTCGACCAGATTGGGCTTGATCGCCGCGAGACGGCCGAGCACCGGGGAAAAGCGCAGCGCCTTCGCCCCGGAAACCGGGTCGGCATACAGCGGCGCGGTGACGTGGCTGCACAAAAACGCGACCGCGTCCTCGTCCAGATTGCCGTCGAGCACGACGGCGTCGGCGCCGTTCAGCTCCCCCAGGAGGGGGCGGAGATAGTCCGGCGTGAGGGCGGAGACGACGTCCATGTCGGCGATGGCGGCATCCATTTCTCCCCTGCCGTCGGTCATATACAGATAGACCGAGCCGCGCGCGCCGGGAACAGTGCGCGAAAGGGAGACGTCCACGCCGCAGCTCATGCAGCTCTCCAGCACGCCGGCGGAGAGCAGATCCTCCCCCACGGCGGTGATAAGGCTTACCTCCAGCCCCAGACGCGCCAGGTCGCAGGCGATGTTGCGCCCGACGCCGCCGTGGCGGATCGTGACGCGGCCGGGATTGGAGTCATGGTGGACAAGCGGGCGCGAAGGCGCGCCGCCGATATCGGTGTTCGCGCCGCCGACGACGATCACACGTCGACGTGCCATATGTTCTGCGCGTATTCGCGGATCGCGCGGTCAGCGGCAAAGAAGCCGCTCTTCGCGGTGTTCATGATCGCAAGACGGGCGAGCTCGTCCTCGTCGGCGAGACGCTCGTAGAGGCGCTTCTGCGTGTCGGCATAAGCACGGTAGTCCGCGATCAGCATGTACTGGTCGCCGCCGTAGAGCAGCATGGACACGAGATCGGAATAGCTCTTGCCGTCGGAGAAGCCCTGGGAGAAGCGGTCGAGCACGCGCTGGATCTCCCAATCCTGGGAGGCAACGCGGGCCGGGTCATAGCCCTGCTGTCTCAGCCGGGCGATCTCATCGGTGTGCAGGCCGAAGAGGAACATGTTCTCATCGCCGAGCCGCTCGTACATCTCCACGTTCGCGCCGTCGAGCGTGCCGATCGTGACAGCGCCGTTCATCATCAGCTTCATGCAGCCGGTGCCGGAGGCTTCCTTGCCGGCGGTGGAGATCTGCTCGGACACCTGGGCGGCGGGCACGATGGCCTCAGCCGCGGATACGCGGTAGTTCTCCACGAAATAGACCTGCAGCTTGCCGCGGCAGGCGGGGTCGTTGTTGATGTCGTTCTGCATGCTCAGCAGCAGCTCGATGATGCGCTTGGCCGTCTTGTAGCCCGCGGCGGCCTTGGCCCCGAAGACGAAGGTGCGCGGCGTAAAGTCGCGGTTGGGGTCGTCATGCAGCTGCAGCTGCAGGCTCGCGATGTGCATCGCGCACAGCAGCTGGCGCTTGTACTCGTGCAGACGCTTGACCTGGACGTCCATGATGCCCTCGGGATCGAAGGAGAAATTGTCGTTGCGGCGGGCAAAGTCGGCAAAGCGGCGCTTGTTCTCACGCTTGATGGCCAGCACGCGGCGGCGGACCTCCTTGTCGTCGGCAAAGCGGACGAGCTCACCGAGCTTCTCCGGCTGCGTCAGGTATTCCTCGCCGCCCAGCAGCTCGCAAATGAGGCTATGCAGGCCGGGGTTGATCTGGGCGAGCCAGCGGCGGTGGTCGATCCCGTTGGTGACATAGGTAAAGTGGTCGGGGCGCAGCGAGCAGAGGTCACGGAAGAGGTCGTTGCGCAGGATCTCGCCGTGCAGACGGGACACGCCGTTGACCTTATAGCAGGCGGCGAGGCACAGATTGGCCATCAGCACCTGGTTGTCGCGGATGATGAGGTTGCGCCCCACGCGCTCGTCCTGGCCGAAGTTGTAGATGAGATAGTTGACCCAGCGGCGGTTGATCTCGCACAGGATCTCCCAGATGCGGGGCAGGAGCTGCTGGATGATCTGCTGGGGCCAGCGCTCGAGCGCCTCGCTCATGACCGTGTGGTTGGTATAGGCAACGCTCTTCTTCACGATCTCCCAGGACTCGTCCCAGCCCAGACCGTGCTCGTCCATGAACAGCCTCATCAGCTCGGGGATGATCAGCGTCGGGTGCGTGTCGTTGATCTGGATCGTGTGGTGCTCGCCGAAGGAGCGGATGTCGCCCCACTTTTCGATGTGCTTGCGCACGATGTCCTGCGCGGTAGCGGAGACGAAGAAATACTGCTGCTTGAGACGCAGGATCTTGCCCTCGAGCTTTTCGTCGGCGGGATAGAGCACCTTGGTGATGACCTCGGCCATCGTGCGCTCCTCCAGGCTCTTGACGTACTCGGCGTTGGAGAAGAGATACATGTCCAGCTGGCTGGGGCTCTTCGCGTCCCAGAGACGCAGCTTGTTGATCTCCTTGCCCTCATAGCCCGCGATCAGCATGTCGCGCGGGATCGCGATGACGGGCGTGTAGTCGGTATGCTCGGCCTTGTAGTGGCCGTAGCTGTCCCAGTGCGCGGAGATCTGGCCGCCGAAGCGGACCTCGACCGCATCGTCATAGCGCGGGACGAGCCAGCCCTCGGACGCGAGGCGCCAGTTGTCGGCGACCTCGGTCTGGCGGCCGTCGGAAAACTTCTGCTTGAAAATGCCGAGCTCATAGCAGATGGAATATCCCGTGGCCTCCATGCCGAGCGTGGCCATGCTGTCCATATAGCAGGCGGCAAGACGACCCAGGCCGCCGTTGCCGAGGCCTGCGTCGGGCTCGGTCTCAAAAATGTCCGTGGCGTTCTTTCCCATGTCCTCCAGCGCGCCGACAAGCGCCTCGGAAATGCCGAGGTTGAAGGCGTTCTTCATCAGGCTGCGGCCCATGAGGAATTCCATGGACATGTAATGTACTTCTTTTTTCTTGGCACGCGGGCTTTCGACCGCGAGCAGGCGGCTCATGATCTCGCGGATCACCATCGCCGAGGCCTGGAAGATCTGGTCGTCGGTGGCGGTCTCGCTCGTCACGGCAAAATACGCGCAGAGGCGATCCTCTATCGCGCTTCTCACTTCATCTTTGGATATCTGGCTGGTCAAATTCGTGTCCTCCGAAATCTGTCTTGCGGTTTGCTTTGCCCGCGGGAGTCCGAAGCGGACCCCCGCGGGCTCGTATAATCGTTGCTATACGAAACGCCGATAAAACGCTATTTGGCGCTGCGTATCAAATGTGGCTGCTCTTGGGGATGACGAGCGGCAGACGCTCGTTGCCCTTCAGGGCGGTGTCGGGCGCGATCACGCAATCCTTGTCGGCGATCACGCAGTCAAGCTGCGCGCCCTTGCCGATCACGGTGCGGCGCATGATCACGCAGTCCTTGAGATGGGCGCCCTCCTCGACGACGACCTCGGAGGAGAGGATACTGTTCTCCACCGTGCCGAGGATGCGGCAGTTGTCGCCGATCAGGCTGTTCGACGAGACGGCGTTTTCGCCGTAATAGGTGCTCACCAGCGAGTGGTGGCGGGTGCGGATCGGACGCTCCGGCGCGAAGAGATCATGCCGCTTGTCGGAATCGAGCATATCGCGGTTCGCGCGGTAGTACAGATCGACCGAGCGGATGGGCATGTAGTAGCCCTCGTGCAGATAGACGCCCATCTTGCCGCCCGCGGCGAGATAGGCCGCCAGCGCGTCGCGGTGGAAGCGGTAATGGTTCTCCGCCGCGCAGGCGTCCATCATGCGGACGAGCAGCTCCTTGTCGATGATGTAGCCTTCCATCGAGGTGTAGCCCTCTTCGTCGCCCTCGCGGTAGAAGCGCGCGGTCTTGACAAAGCCGTCCTCGCCGACGATATAGCGGTGCTGCGCAGTGGGCGGGGTGTGGGTGCTGCAGATCGCGGTGATCGGCGCGCCGGAGCGGATGTGCTGCTCGCCGGCGGCGTTCAGATCAAGGTTGGCGCACATGTTGCCCAGCAGCAGCACGACATACTTCTGCGGGATGTCGCGGATATAGTCGCCCACGCCGTTGAGCGCTTCCATCGTGCCGAAGTAGTTGCCGCTGTGGTAGCCGGGCATGCCGAACGGGGGCAGCAGACGGACGCCGCCGTCCTTGCGGCTCATGTCCCAGGACTTGCCGTTGCGGATGTGGTCCATCAGCGACTGGTAATCGCGCTGCATGATGACGCCGACGTCATGGATGCCCGCGTTCATCAGCGAGGAGAGGGAGAAGTCGATCACGCGGTAGCGGCCGAAGATCGGCATCGAGGCCGCGGTGCGGTGGGTGACCAGCTCACGCAGCTCGGGTGCGGCGCTGTAGGCAAAGATAATTCCGTGAAAATCTTTCATTTCTCAAACCTCCTCGCCGTTGTAGATCATGGCGGCGGCCGGAACGACGGCGCCGTCGCGGATCGTGATGTTCGGTCCGCAGGTCGCAACGCTCCAGCTCTCCGTTCCGTCGGGAGCGGCGCCGATGTGCGCGCCCTTGCCGATGACGGTGTTCTCGCCGACGATCGCGTATTCCACGACCGCGCCGTCCTCGACGACGGCGCCGGGCATCAGCACGCTGTAGAGCACCTTTGCGCCTTCGCCCACGCGGACGGAGGACGAGAGCACGGAGTTTTCGACCTCGCCGTAGATCTCGCAGCCCTCGGTAACGATCGAGTGGATGATCTTCGCGTCCTTGCCGGCGAAGTGCGGCGGGCAGATCGGGCTGCGCGAGCTGATGGGCCAGTCGGGATCAAAGAGGTTTATAAGATCCGTCGAGAGCATGTCCATGTTGGCGTCCCACAGCGAGGTGATCGTGCCGACGTCGCGCCAGTAACCGCGGAAGCGATAGGCCAGCATCCGCTCGCCCGCGGCGAGCATCTTCGGGATGATGTTCTTGCCGAAGTCCTTGCTGGAGTTCGGGTCGTTCTCATCGGCGATGAGCGCCTCGCGCAGCTTCTTCCAGTTGAATATGTAAATGCCCATCGAGGCGAGATCGCTCTTGGGCTGCTTGGGCTTTTCCTCAAATTCGGTGATGAAGTCGTGCTCGTCCACGCTCATGATGCCCATGCGCGTGGCCTCGGCCATCGAGACCTGCTGCACGGCGATCGTGCAGGCGGCGTCGTTTTCGAGATGGGCGCGCAGCATCTCGGCATAGTCCATCTTATAGATATGGTCGCCGGAGAGGATCAGCACGTTGTCCGGATCGTACATCTCGATAAAGGCGATGTTCTGGTAGATGGCGTTGGCCGTGCCGGAGAACCAGGAGCCCTGCTCATGGGCGCCGAGATAGGGCGGCAGGATGTACACGCCGCCGTCGGAGACGTCGAGGTCCCAGGGCTGGCCGTTGCCGATGTAGCTGTTGAGCTTCAGCGGGCGATACTGGGTCAGCACGCCGACGGTGTCGATGCCGGAGTTTGCGCAGTTGGAAAGGGGGAAATCAATGATGCGGTACTTACCGCCAAAGGGAACGCTCGGCTTTGCCACGTCCTGCGTCAGCGCGTACAAGCGCGAGCCCTGTCCGCCGGCGAGGAGCATGGCAATACAGCTTTTCTTCATTCTTCCACGCTTCTTTCTTCTGATTTGATTTTCCGTTTTTTCAAAGGGATAGAGACCGTGTCTTATTTTCCCTGATTGAACTCGTTCATGGCCCTGTCCGGGCCGTTTTCGATGTAGCACACGGCGGCCTTTGCCGCGCGCTGCGCCGCATCGGTGAGCGCCTCGAGATCCTGCCCCGTGACGCGGGAGAGCACCCAGTCGCGCATGTCATAGTCCTCGTGCGGCTTGCCGCCGACGCCGAGACGGATGCGGGGGAAATTCTCGCCGCCGAGAGCGGCGATGATGCTCTTCAGGCCGTTGTGCCCGCCGGCCGAGCCGCTGCGGCGCACGCGGAGCCGCCCGATCGGCAGCGCGGTCTCGTCCGAGACGACGATGACCTTTTCCGCCGGGATCTTGTAAAAGCGCGCCGCCTCGCCGACCGCGTCGCCGGAGAGGTTCATATAGGTCTGGGGCTTCATGAGCAGCACGTCCTCGCCTCCGACGGTGCAGCGCCCCGTCAGGGCGTGGAACTTGAGCTTGTTGATCGCGGTGCCCGTCAGCTTTTCCATCGCGTCGGCGGCAAGAAAGCCGGCGTTGTGGCGCGTGTTTTCATATTCCCGTCCCGGGTTGCCCAGGAACACGACGAGCCAGCTTACCCCGGCTGCTTTTCGGAAAAACATGCTTGTTTTCGCTCCTGAAAAAAATCAGTCAAACAGACTGGAGATCGAGACCTCTTCGTAGATCCTGCGGATCGCCTCGGCAAACACGGAGGCGGTGGAGAGGTAGCGGATCTTGTCGCACTTGGGGCGGTCGGCGGGATAGGGGATCGTGTCGAGGAAGAGCAGCTCCTTGATGCAGCTGTTCTCGATGCGGTCGAGCGCCGGGCCGGAGAGCACGCCGTGGGTGGCGCAGGCGTAGACCTCCTTGGCTCCGCCGATCTCGGAGATCGCCTTGGCGGCGCCGACGAGCGAGCCGGCCGTGTCGACGATGTCGTCGAGCAGGATGCACTTCTTGCCCTCGACGTTGCCGATGATGTTCATGACCTCGCTCTGGTTGGCCTTTTCGCGGCGCTTGTCGACGATCGCCATGTTCACGCCCAGCTTCATCGAGAAGGCGCGGGCGCGGGCGGTGCTGCCGACGTCGGGGGAGACGACCATGATCTCCTCGTTGTTCTTGCCGAACTGCTTGATATAGTGCTTGGCAAACAGGTGGGCGCCCATCAGGTTGTCCACGGGGATGTCAAAGAAGCCCTGGATCTGGGCGGCGTGAAGGTCCATCGTCAGGACGCGGTCGGCGCCGGCGGCGGTGATCAGGTTCGCCACGAGCTTGGCCGAGATCGGATCGCGGCTCTTGGCCTTGCGGTCCTGTCGGGCATAGCCGAAATAGGGGATCACGGCAGTGACGCGGCCGGCGGAGGCGCGGCGCATCGCATCGATCATGACCAGCATTTCCATCAGATGGTCGTTGACCGGGTTGCAGGTGGACTGCACGATAAAGACGTCCTTGCCGCGGACGGGCTCCGCCACGGAAATGGAGCACTCGCCGTCGGCGAACTGGGAAACGGAGGCATCGCCGAGCTTGGTGTAAAGCTGGCTGCAGATCTCTTCGGCCAGCTCGGGGTTGGAGTTGCCGCAGAACACTTTGATTTCTTTGCCGTGTGCGATCATCTTTTTTCTCCTCATATCGTTTATTTTCCGCCGCTTTTCCCTGCGCGACGGGAGGACATTATCATACAGGTTAAGTTTACCATACTTTCGCCGTGTTGGGAAGAGAAAAAGCCCGCTTTGCAGGGTGAAAAAGCTGATAAAATTACGGATTTACAAGTGATGGAATTTTGTATATAATATTGAAGTTAAGACTGATCATCAGGAGTAGGGAACAAAATGCTTGAATTTGAAGAATATAAAGCCAAACTGAACGCCGCCAAGCCCACGCTCGAGGTGCTGCGCGGCGCGCTGAAGCTTGAGCCCGCCCGCAAGGAGATCGAGGAGCTCGAGGCGATGAGCGCGCGCGACGGCTTCTGGAACGACGTGGAGAAATCCCAGAAGGTGCAGAAGCGGCTCAAGACCCTCAAGGGAAAGGTCGAGAGCTATGAAAAGCTCTGCGCCTCGTGGGACGATATGTATACGCTGTGCGAAATGGCCATCGAGGAGAACGACGAGTCGATGCTCTCCGAGCTGCAGAGCGAGTTCGCCGCCTTCTCCGAAAAGGCCGAGTCGATGCGTCTCTCGACGCTCTTAACCGGCGAATACGACGCGAACAACGCGATCCTGACCTTCCACGCCGGCGCCGGCGGGACCGAGGCGCAGGACTGGGCCTCGATGCTCTACCGCATGTACAACATGTGGGCCGACCGCCACGGCTACAAGGTCAAGGTCATGGACTATCTCGACGGCGACGAGGCCGGCATCAAGAGCGCCACGATCATGATCGAGGGCGAGAACGCCTACGGCTTTTTGAAGAGCGAGCACGGCATCCACCGGCTCGTGCGCGTCAGCCCCTTTGACGCGGCCGGCCGGCGGCACACCTCCTTCGCCGCGGTCGAGGTCATGCCCGAGATCGCCGACCCCGGCGAGATCGAGCTGCGCGACGAGGATATCAAGATGGACGTGTTCCGTTCCTCCGGCGCCGGCGGGCAGAAGGTCAACAAGACCTCCTCGGCCGTGCGTCTGACCCACATCCCGACAGGCATCGTCGTATCGAGCCAGGTCGAGCGCAGCCACTTCCAGAACCTCGAGAACTGCAAAAACATGCTGCGCGCGCGCCTCGCCGAGATCAAGGAGCGCGAGCATCTCGAAAAGATCAGCGACATCAAGGGCGTGCAGATGAAGATCGAATGGGGCAGCCAGAT
>DJYJ01000059.1:7335-36059 GCA_002450075.1 Clostridiales bacterium UBA6981 | reverse complement strand
GTGTTTTAAGCATACAACTCCCGAGTTGTCGAGGTGTAATATACCATAAATCTTCTGCTTGCGAAAGATACTTTGTTTTGCTTCAGATGAGAAAAGCGCCTCACTACAGGGGTGAGACGCTTCTCCCGCAACGGTTTTATGCCTCAATCTCCATCCCGCAGGTCAGCCGGAACACGATCCGGTCCTTGCTGTGCACCGTCATACTGTCCACCAGCCCGGCCCACAGGCTCTCATCAAACTCGATCTCAGGGTTCCCATCAAAACCTGTTTTGATGGGAGAAGGACGAGCAGCGGAGCGACTGAGCTTTCCGAACCTGTGAGGGAAGCGAATGGATGCGCAGCTTGTGAGGACGCCCGGCAGGTCCTTCACGCTCTCGATGAACCGCTCGATCTTCCTGCGGCGGACCATGATCTGGTCAATCTGCTCGATAATTTAACGCAGAAAAACCGGATGAGAATGCACACAGTCATGCATTCTCATCCGATTTTTTGTCCCAATCTTTCAACTAAAGGCCCAAATCAGGTTTTCTTTCAAAGCTGTCTTATGAACACCTGGCAGAAGCGGGTGCTTTTTTGTCAGTTCCCGGCTTTTTGGATCAATCGCTCGTGCATCCAGCTCATCAGCAGCAGGAACAGCAGCAGATAGACCGGCAGCAGCGCCGTGCTCAGCGCCCCGGCGATCAGACCAAATACGGGCGGCATCAGGCAGGTGCCCACGTAGGCGCTGGCCATCTGCACGCCGATGATCGCCTGGGAGCGATCCGCGCCGAAGTGGGCGGGGGTGGCGTGGATCAGGCAGGGATAGATGGGCGCGCAGCCCAGGCCGATCAGGATCAGCCCGGCCAGGGAGATCGTCTGCCCCAGGGGCAGCAGCATGATGAGCACGCCCAGCAGAATGATCCCGAGGCCCAGGCGTACCATTTTTACGTCGTCGAGCTTCAGGGTGATGAAGCCGCTGAGCGCACGGCCGACAGTGATGCCCAGAAAGAAAAGGCTGGCGAAGGAGGCGGCGGTCTCAGGGGCCACGCCGCGGTATAAGGTCAGATAGCTGGCGGCCCAGAGCCCGGCGGTCTGCTCCACGCTGCAGTAGGCAAAGAAGCAGAGCATCACTTCCCGGACGCCCGGGATGCACACGATCTGCCGCAGGGACAGGGGCCCCTCGTCCCTGCCGCCTGTGCCGCCCGCAGGCTGCGGGCGGCCCTTCCACAGGGGCAGGCTGAAAATCAGAATGGCGGTCAGCCCGATCTGCAGCAGGGAGATGATCCGGTAGCCCCGGTTCCAGCCCAGGCCGCCGGTCAGTGCCCAGCCCATGATGTACGGACCGACGGTGGCGCCGATGCCCCACATGCAGTGCAGCCAGCTCATGTGCTTGCTCTCATAGTGGAGCGCCACGTAGTTATTGAGCGAGGCGTCCACGCTGCCGGCGCCCAGGCCGTAGGGGATGGCCCAGAGGCAGAGCAGCCAGAAGGAGCGGCTGACGGAGAAGCCAAACAGCGCCAGCGACGTGGTGGCGACGCTGATAGCCGTGACCTTACCAGTGCCAAGCTTCCGGGTGAGGCGGTCGCTCTGCAGGCTGGAGATGACGGTGCCCAGGGCGATGATCATGGAGATGGCCCCGGCGTAGGAGATCGGCACGCCCAGCTTCGGATACATGCTGGGCCAGGCCGCGCCCAGCAGGGAGTCCGGCAGGCCGAGGCTGATAAAGGACAGATAGATGATGACCAACAAAAGATGAACCATGGCGACACCTTTTTCGGGAAGATTGAGAGGAATAACCTCAAAAAAAGGCACCCACCGAAGTGAGTGCCTGTATGCGGTATGCTCAGCGCTTGGAGAACTGAGGAGCGCGGCGGGCGGCCTTGAGACCGTACTTTTTACGCTCTTTCATACGCGGGTCGCGGGTCAGGAAACCGGCGGCCTTCAGGGAAGCGCGATAGCTGTCGTCGACCAGCAGCAGGGCGCGGGCGATGCCGTGACGGACGGCGCCGGCCTGGCCGGACACACCGCCGCCGGCGACGGTCGCTTCGATGTCGACCTTGCCGAGGGTGTTGGTGGTGACGAGGGGCTGACGAACGATCAGCTTCAAGGTCTCGAGACCGAAGTAATCGTCGATGTCACGGCCGTTGATCGTGATGACGCCGCTGCCGTTGGGGATGAGGTGAACGCGGGCGATCAGAGGACTTTCTGCGTCCGGTGCCGTACATATAGGGCTTTTTGCACTTGTAAGTAGCCATAGTTCTCTTATCCTCCTTCTCAGCGATCCCAGACTTCGGGCTTCTGGGCGGCGTGGGTCATGCTCGGCGCCGGCGGAAAACGCGCAGACGCTTGAGCTGCCAGTCGGCGATGGTGTTCTTCTGCAGCATGCCGCGGACGGCGAGACGCATCGCAAGCTCGGGCTTGTTGGCCATGAGGGTGCTTGTACTGGGTCTCCTTCAGGCCGCCGGGGTAACCGGAGTGGGTACGGTAGTACTTCTGCTCCAGCTTCTTGCCGGTGAGAACGGCGTCCTTCGCGTTGATGATGATGACGTAATCGCCGCAGTCAACGTGAGGGGTGTAATCGGTCTTCAGTTTGCCGCGCAGGATGTCGGCGGCGAGTGCAGCGGTCTTGCCCAGGGGCTTGCCGGCTGCGTCAAGGACGTACCACTTGCGGGTAACGGACTCCTTGGTTACCATGGTAGTAGACATAGATGAGCCTCCGTATAGAATCAAATGTTTTGACATTTTTCAGGCCGCTTGATACAATACCCTTCAAGCGAGCTTTCTCTTTATACCACAGCACTTTTCCCCTGTCAACACAAAATTTAATTCTGAATTTGAAAACTCGCAAAATCTCGCCAAAACTTCAAAATGCTTTCGAAATCTAAAATCGCATTTTCAAATTTTCCGGAGACGAAACTATGGACAAGCTTATAAACGAGTTCACCGGTACCGTGCGCCGCGCGGTGGACGACTATCACATGATCGAAGCGGGCGACACCGTCGCCGTCGGCGTTTCGGGCGGCAAGGACAGCATGCTGCTGCTCCTGGCGCTGAACCACCTGCGCAGCTTTTACCCCAAGCCCTTTTCGCTCGAGGCGATCACGATCGAGCTCGGCTTTGAGGGGATGGACTTTTCCCCCGTGGCGGCGCTGTGCGACGAGCTGGGCGTGCCCTACACCTGTCTCAAGACCGACATCAAGGAGATCGTCTTTGACGTGCGCAAGGAGGAAAACCCCTGCTCGCTGTGCGCCAAAATGCGCCGCGGCGCGCTCAACGACGCGATCCGCGCGCGGGGGGTCAACAAGCTTGCCCTCGGCCACCACTTTGACGACGCGGTCGAGACCTTTATGCTCTCGCTGCTCTTCGAGGGGCGGCTCAGCTGCTTCCGCCCCGTCACCTATCTCGACCGCTCCGGTGTCACGCAGATCCGCCCCCTTGTCTACGCGGGGGAGAAGAAGATCGCGCATCTCGCCGAGGCGCTGCAGGTCCCGGTGGTCGAAAACCCCTGCCCGATGGACAAGACCTCCAAGCGCCACGAGATCAAGGAGCTGCTCGCCGGCATGGCGGCGGACTACCCGGACATGAAATCCAAGATCTTCGGCGCCATGCAGCGCCTGCCCCTCCCCGGCTGGGAGCCGGACGTGAACTACCACGACCGGAAAAACGGCTTATAATACCGATCTTCCATAAAGCAAAAATACGCCCTCTCCGCACGCGGCGGAGAGGGCGTAAATGTTAAGAGAAGGCTTCCCGGCGCGCGGGCGGTCAGCGCCGCGCGTTATATTCCCCGATGGCGGCCGCAAGGAGGTCCAGTGCGCGGGAGAGATCCTCCTCCCGGAGCACATAGGCCATGCGCACCTCGTTTTTCCCGCAGCCGGGCGTGGCGTAAAACGGCTCGCCGCAGGCAAACATCAGGGTCTCGCCCCGTTCGGCGGCAAAGTCGGTCAGCAGCCATTGCTGAAAGCGGAACGCGTCGTCGACGGGCAGGGCCGCCATGACGTAAAAGGCGCCCTTCGGCTCGCTGAAGATGACGCCCGGGATCCTGCCGAGCTTATCGACAAACAGATCGCGGCGGCGGCGGTACTCCTCGCGCGTGGCGTTGAAATAGCGGCTGTCAAGGGCATAGAGCGCCGCGGCGGCGACCTGATCGACGGTCGCGACGGACAGGCGGCACTGGCACATCTTCAGCGCCTGGGCAAGAAAGGCGCGGTTGCGGGAGATCAGCATCCCGACGCGGGCCCCGCAGGCGGAAAAGCGCTTGGAGACCGAGTCGATCACGATGACGTTTTCCTCATAGCCCGGGAACTGCAGAACGCTCATCAGCTCCTCACCGCCGTAGACGAACTCCCGATACACCTCGTCGCAGATCAGATACAGATCATGCTCCCTGGCGATGTCGAGCATCAGCTTCAGCTCGTCGCGGCTCATCACCGTGCCGGTGGGGTTGCCCGGGTTCGTGATCATGATCGCCCGCGTGCGGTCGTTGAGGCACGCCTCGATCCGCTCGCGCACCGCAAAGCGGTAGCCCTCCTCCGGCGAGGTGGTGATCGGCCGCACCGTGCCGCCCGCAAGGGTGACGACGGTCTGATAATTGGAATAGAAGGGCTCGGGGATCACGATCTCGTCGCCGTCGTCGAGCAGGCAGGAGGCGGCGATCTGCATGGCCTCGCTGCCGCCGTTGGTGACCAGGATATCGTCACGCTTAAGGCAGACGCCGATCCGCTCATAGTAACCCTTCACGGCGTCGAGCAGCGGGGTCATCCCGTTCGACGGCGCATAGGACAGAACCGGCTCGGAAAACGAGCGAAGCGCCTCGAAATAAGCGTCGGGCGTGCGGATATCCGGCTGGCCGATGTTCAGATGATAGACCTTCACGCCTTTTTCCTCCGCCGCGGCGGCCGCCGGGGCGAAGACGCGCATGGCGGAAGGCTGACAGGCTTCGATCTTGGATGAGAATTTCATAGCTTCCTTCTTCCCGACAATGGACAGTCAGTCTTTTATGGTTTGGTATTTTAGCACCGTTTCAGCCATTTATCAACAAAAAGCGATCAATTGCCCCGCAGGGACGAAAAGAGCCGATTTCCGGCGCGGCCTCTTGCCTAAGGGACGCGAATTTGATAAACTACGATCGAGATTATGTCAGAAAGAAAGGAGGGGACAGATCGTGCTTCGACTCATCATCGGCCGCGCGGGAAGCGGCAAGACCTCGGCCATGATCGCCGAGATCGCCGAGGCGGTCCGCTGCGGCCGCGGCGGCAGCATGCTCATCGTCCCCGAACAATACAGCCACGAGGCCGAGCGCGAGCTGTGCGAAAAATGCGGCGATACGCTCTCGCGCTATGCCGAGGTGTTCTCCTTCACCGGCCTTGCGCGCCGCGTGATGCAGCAGCAGGGCGGCGCGGCCGCCGCCTGGCTCGACAAGGGCGGGCGGATGCTGTGCATGGCGCTGGCCGTGAACGCGGTCAGCTCGCGCCTCAAGCTATACGGCGCAGCCGCCCACCGTGCCGAGCTGCAATCGGCGCTGCTTGCCGCCGTGGACGAGTGCAAGACCGCCTCCGTCACGGCCGGGATGCTCTATGAGGCCGCGGAGAAGGAGAGCGGGGCGCTGGGCGAAAAGCTGTGGGACATGGCGCTCGTGCTCGAGAGCTACGACGCCGTCGTGGCAAACGGCCGCGCCGACCCCCACGACCGCCTCTCCCTCCTCGCCGGGCAGATCCCCGCGAGCGGGATCGGCAGCGGGAGCCGCATCTACATCGACGGCTTTATCGACTTCACCAGCCAGGAGCGCGAGGTGATCCGCGCGATGCTCGCCTCCGGCGCGGAGGTGACGGTCGCGCTGACGCTCGACGAGCTCCACGGCACGGACGAGACCTTTGCCCTTTCCCGCGTCGCCGCGCGACGGCTGAAGGACTGCGCGGAGGAGCTGGGCGTTTCCGTCCAGCTCGAGCGGATGGACGTCCCCGGCGACCGCAGCGACGCGCTCCGCTTTTTCAGCGAGCGGCTCTTTTCCTATTCCGCCGCCCCCTGGGAGAAAAAGACGGAGGGCGTCCGCCTCTTCGCCGCGCCCGACCTCACGGCCGAGTGCGAGCTTGCCGCCGCCAAGGCGATCGCCCTTGTGCGCGACGGCGGCTGCCGCTGGCGGGACATCGCCGTGGCTGTGCGCGGATTCGAGGATTACCGCCGCGCGCTCGAAAGCTGCTTCGCCCACTACGGCGTGCCGCTGTTCGTCGCGAAAAAGAGCGAGCTGATGCAAAAGCCGCTGCCCGCGCTGATCGCCGCCGCCTATGAGATCGTCGGCGGGGGCTGGGACGTGGACGACGTGACGGACTATATGCGCACCTCACTCACCGGCCTCACGCCGGACGAGTGCGATGAGCTCGGCAACTACTTATATAAATGGCAGCTGCGCGCCCCCGCCTGGGAGCGCGAGGACGACTGGCGCCAGCACCCCGACGGCTACGGCGCGAAATTTGACGCCGCGGCGGAGGAGCGCCTCGGGCGCATCAACGCGCTGCGCCGCCGTCTGGCCGCGCCGCTGAAGAGCTTTGCGCGGCGCGCAAAGCTCGCCCATACCGCCGCCGAGCAGGCCTCGGCGCTGTCCGGACTGCTGCTGGACCTGAAGCTGCCGGAGCTTTTGTCCGCGCGCGCCGACGCGCTTGCCGCCGCCGGACGCGAAGGTCTTGCCGCCGAGACTGCCCAGCTGTGGGAGATCACGGTCGGCGCGCTCGAGCAGAGCGCCGCTGTCCTCGGCGAGAGCGCCATGGAGGCCGAGGAGTTCGGCCGCCTGTTCACCCTGATGCTGTCGAAATACGACGTCGGCACGATCCCGGTCTCGCTCGACCGCGTCTCGGCCGGCGACTTTGACCGCATGCGCCGGCGCAGCATCCGGCATCTGATCGTGCTCGGCGCGTCCGACGCGCGACTGCCCGCCTCGGAGGAGGGCGGCGGCGTCTTTTCCGCGGAGGAGCGCGAGCGTCTGCTCGAGCTGGACATCGACCTCGGCGGCGCCGGGGAAAACGAGCTCTGGCGCGAGTTTTCGCTGATTTACCACACGCTCTCCCTTCCGTCGGAGAGCCTCACGATGTGCTATTCCCTCTCCTCCGCCGAGGGCGGAGCGGAGCGTCCCTCGTTTGTCATGAACCGCGCCGCGGCGCTCTTTACGCTGCCGGTAGAGCGGCTCGACATGCGCGCGGTGCGCGCCTCGTCGCGCGCAAGCGCGCTCTCGCTCGCCTCCGGCGCGCCCGGCGACCCGATCGCTCAGGCCGCCGCGGCCTGGTTTGCCGAGAACGAGCCGGGCAGGCTGGACGCGCTGAAAACCGCCGCCGCGCGTCGGCGCGGGAATCTTTCGCCCCGCGCGGTCTCGGCGCTCTACGGACCGACGCTGCGCCTGAGCGCCTCGCGCATCGACTCGCTGGCTTCCTGCCAGTTTGCCTATTTCTGCCGCTATGGCATGAAGGCGAAGCCCTATGAGCCCGCCCTCTTCCGGCCAAACGACGTCGGCACCTTTATCCACGCCGTGCTGGAGCAGAGCGCCCGCGCGGTCAAGGCGCGCGACGGCTTCGCCGCGGTGGACGACGAGACGCTGCGCGCGATCGTCGATGAGGCGATCGAGGAGTATATCGCCGCCTCGCTCGGCGGCTTTTCCGAGAAGACCGAGCGCTTCCGCCACCTCTTCGGCCGTCTGCGGCGCGACGCGTGGCAGATCGTGCACGACATGGCGGACGAGCTGCGCCGCTCGGACTTCGAGCCGCTGGACTTCGAACTGAACTTTGCCGACGCAGCCTCCCTCCCGCCCGTTCTGCTGGGCGAGGGAGAGGAGCAACTGCAGCTCATCGGCATCGCCGACCGCGTGGACGGCTGGCTGCACGACGGGCGGCTGTATCTGCGCGTCGTGGACTACAAGACCGGGCGGAAGAGCTTTTCTCTCGGCGACGTGTGGTACGGCATGGGGCTGCAGATGCTGCTGTATCTCTTCGCCCTTTCGACCGACGGCGAGGGCCGCTACGGCCACCCGATCGAGCCCGCGGGCGTGATGTACGTCCCGGCGCGCAGCGCGATGGCCGCGCTCGACGGCGAGGGCACGGACGAGGAGATCGCCGCCTTCCTGCAAAAGGAGGCGCGCCGCAGCGGTCTCGTGCTCGACGATCCGGCGCTGATCGAGGCCTGGGAAAAGGGCGAGGACAAGCGCTATATCCCCCTGAAATTCCGCTCCGGCAAGCCGGCGGCCGACAGCGCCGCCTCGGCCGAGCGGATGGGGCTTTTGTACCGCCATATCCGCAAGACGCTCGGCGGCATGGCCGCGGAGCTGCGCCGCGGCGCGATCGCGGCCGATCCCTATCTGCGCCCCTCGCGCGAGTCGGCCTGCGACAACTGTGACTATCGCGACGCCTGCCACTTCTCAGACGGCGAGGCGGGCGAGAGCAGCCGCTATCTGCCCAAGCTCTCCGCCGAGCGGGTGTGGGAGCTGCTGGAAGGAGGCGAGGAGCCATGAGCGCATTCACCCCCACCGCCGCGCAGCGCGCGGCGATCGAAAGCCGCGGCAGCGCCGTGCTCGTCTCTGCCGGCGCGGGCAGCGGCAAGACCAAGGTACTGACCGAGCGGCTGATGGGCTATCTCACCGACCGCGCGGATCCCAAGGACATCGACAGCTTCCTTGTCATCACCTTTACGCGCGCCGCGGCCGGCGAGCTGAAGGGCCGCATCATGGACGAGCTTTCGAAGGCCATCGCGGCCGACCCGGCCAACCGCCATCTGCGCCGCCAGAGCGCGCTGTGCCGCCGCGCCGAGATCAGCACGATCCACGGCTTCTGCGGCACGCTGCTGCGCCGGCATGGGCATCTGCTCGGTCTCGCGCCGGATTTCCGCATCATCGAGGACGACCGCGCCGCCGCCATGAAGAGCGCGGCGCTCGAAAAGGTGATGGAGGAGAGCTATGCGCGCGCCGCGGCGTATCCGGGCTTCCTCGCGCTGGCCGACACGGTCGGCGCCGGGCGGGACGACCGGCGGCTGTGCGAGCTGGTGCTGGAGCTGTATGATAAAATGCAGTGCCACGCCCGCCCGGAAAAATGGGCGGAGGACATGATCGAGCAGCTGCGCGCCCCCGCCGCCGACGCGGGGGAAACGGTCTGGGGCCGGGAGATCCTCGCCTCGCTCCAGACCCGCGCCGACTACTGGGCCGACGAGATGGACCGTGTGTTGACGTCCATGGCCGCCGAGGAGAAGATCCGCGCGGCCTACGGAGAGAGCGTCGCCGAGACGGCCGACGCGCTGCGGGAGCTCTCCCGCGCGCTGCGCGTGGGCTGGGACTGCGCGCGCGGGCGTCTGCCCATTCCGTTTCCCAAGCTCAAGCTCCTGCGCAACAGCCCGGATCCCGCGCTGTCCGATTCCGTCAAGGCGCGGCGCGAGGCCTGCAAAACGGCCTGCAAGGGCATGGAAAAGGCGCTTGCCGCCCCGTCGGAGGCGATGCTGCGCGGCATGGCGCTGACGCACGACGCGATGGAGGCGCTGCTGCGCCTGACGCTGCGCTTCGACGAGCAGTACGCCCGGGACAAGCGCCGCCTGTCGCTGGTGGATTATGCCGATCTCGAGCACTTCGCGGCGCGGCTTCTGACGGACGAGAGCGGCACACCAACGCCGCTGGCCGCCGAGGTCGCCGCGCGCTATACCGAGGTCATGGTCGACGAATACCAGGACGTCAGCCGCGTGCAGGACACGATCTTCCGCGCGGTCTCGCGCGCCGAGAGCAATCTCTTCCTCGTCGGCGACGTCAAGCAGTCGATCTATCGCTTCCGTTTGGCGGATCCCGCCATCTTCACCGAAAAATACGACGCTTACGCCGACTATGAGACTGCCGGTGAAGGCGCGCCGCGGCGCATCCTGCTGCGGGAAAACTTCCGCTCGCGCCGCGAAATCCTTGAAGCGGCAAACGCCGTGTTTTCCGCCTGCATGTCACGGAGCCTGGGCGATATCGACTATGACGAGGCCGCCGCGCTGAAATACGCCGCCCCCTACGAGGGTGAGAGCCGCAGGCCGGAGCTGCTGCTTTTAGCCGCACGCGCCGCCTCGGACGACGAGGAGACCCCCGCGCGCATCGAGCGCGAGGCCGAGATGACCGCCCGGCGCATCGAACAGCTGATCCGCGCCGGAACGCCCGTAACCGCGGACGGCGTGCGCCGCGCGGCTGCCTGGGGCGACGTGGCGATCCTGCTGCGCTCGCCCGGCAGCGCGGGCGCGGCCTTCCGCAAGGCGCTGCTGCGCCGCGGCATCCCTGTCGCGGCCGCGCAGGGGGAGGAGTTTTTCTCCTCACCGGAGATCAGCGCGGTCACGAGCGTGCTCGCGATCCTCGACAACCCCCACCAGGATATCCCGCTGCTCGCGGCGCTGCGCTCACCGTGCTTCGGCTATACGGCGGACGAGCTGTCCGCCCTCCGCGCCGCCGACCGCGACAGCGACCTGTACGGCGCGCTGTGCGTCCGCGCAGAGGCGGATGAAAAGACCCGCGCCGTGCTCGATAAGCTCTCCGCGCTGCGCGACGCCGCGCCGGATATGAGCTGCGCCGCACTGGTCTGGCAGATCATCAGCGAGTTCGACCTGCTGGCCGTGGCCTCCGCCATGGACGACGGCGAGCACCGCCGGAGCAATCTGATGGAGCTCGTCTCGCTGTCCGAGACGTTTGAATCCACCGGCTACCGCGGCCTGCACCGCTTTGTGCTGTGGCTGCGCACGCTGGCGGAAAAGGGCCGGGAGATCGGCGCCGCCGCGCCGGGCGCGGGCGTCCGGATCCTCTCGGTGCACAAATCCAAGGGTCTCGAGTTCCCGATCGTGTTCCTCTGCGACCTCTCGCGCCGCTTCAATCTGCGCGACAGCGCCGCGCGCGTGCTCGTCCATCCGGAGCTCGGTCTCGGCGCCAAGGTGACCGATCTCGAGCGCCGTGTGGAGTATCCCACGCTCGCCCGCACGGCGATTGCCCGCCGCCTCCGGCGCGAGACGCTCTCCGAGGAGATGCGGCTTTTATACGTCGCGCTCACGCGTGCGAAGGAATATCTCTTCCTGACGGCAAGCGTCAAGGACCCTGAGGCAAAGATCGAAAAGGTGCGCTCCGGTCTCACGCTGCCGCCCTCGCCGGAGATCCTATCCGACGCCTCGTGCCCGCTGGACTGGGTGCTGGCAGCGATCCTCTCCGACGGGGAGGAGCATCTCGCCCTCACCGTATGCGAGGAGGAAAAGGATGCCGATGCTGCGCCCGGCGAGGAGGAGCCTGTTGCGCCGGATGCGGATTTCCTCGCGCTGCTGCGCCGGAATCTCAGCTTTGTCTATCCGTATACTGACGCCGTCTCGCTGCCGAGCAAGGTCACGGCGACCGAGCTGAAGGACCGTGCCGAGCCCGATGAGGACGCCGCGTATATCGCCCCGCACGCGCCGCGCAGCTTCCGCGAGCCGGACTTTGCGCGCGCGGATAAGCCCCTGCGCGGGGCCGAGCGCGGCACCGCGACGCATCTGGTGCTGCAGTATATGGACTTTAACCGCACCGACAGCGAGGAGGCCGTGCGCACCGAGATCGAGCGCATGCGGCAAAAGCGCTATCTCTCCGACCGCGAGGCCGAGGCCGTCGATGCAAAGGCGATCGCGTCGCTCTTCTCCTCGCCGCTGGGGCGGCGGATGCGGAGCGCGGAGAAGATCACGCGCGAGTTCAAATTCTCGCTGCTCTGCCGCGCGCAGGAGGTCTTCGGCGCGGCCGGAGACGACGAGGTGCTGCTGCAGGGCGTGGTCGACTGCCTGCTGGAGGAGGGCGGCGGGCTGACCGTCATCGACTATAAGACCGACGCTATCCGCACCGAGGCGCAGATGCGCGAGCGCACGGCGCTTTATACCCCGCAGCTGCGCGCCTATGCGAAGGCCGTGGAGCGCATCTTCCGCAAACCGGTCCGGGAGTGCGTGCTCTATTTCCTCTCAATGGGCCGCGAAGCGCGTGTGGAGATCGGGTAACGCAGAACGACAAGTAAACGAGCCGCCCATTCGGGCGGCTCAAAATATTTTATTTTTCCCTGAACGAAAACACCGCCGTCAATCGTGTTATATGTTGACGGCGCCTTCAAGCGCCGATAGAAAGGGGGATCCCGGAGAGATGCCAAGTACGCTGTCGCGTACGCGCAGAGATATGCGCGAGATCTATCAGGATCACTTGAAAACGGTATATCGTATCGCCTTTACCTATATGAAAAACACCTATGACGCCGAGGACGCCGTGCAGGAGACCTTTGTGCGGCTGATCCGGTCGGAGACGGGCTTTGCAGACCGCGAGCACGAAAAGGCATGGCTGATTGTCACGGTGTCGAACGTCTGCAAGGATATGCTCAAAAGCCGCAAGCGCACGGAGGTCAGTCTCGACGAGCAGAGCGGGCTCTCCGCCCCGGCGAGCGAACCGAACGCGGTGCTCGAGGCGATCCTCGCACTGCCGGATCTGTACAAGACGGCCGTGTATCTCTTTTACTGCGAGGGCTACACGGCGCGGGAGATCGCGGCGATGCTCGGGGAAAAGCCGAACACCGTCATGACGCATATCCGCCGCGCCCGCGGCCTTTTGAAGAAAAGTCTGGGAGGTGATTTCCATGCGTAACCGCGCCGTGATCGCCGCATACAGCGGCATCGACCTGGATGAAAAACAGGCGGAAATGCTCTGGCAGAGCATCGAGACGGAGAGCCGCCGTCCCCGCCGCGCGGAAACAACGGAGATACCCGTGCCCGGCGGAAAGGGGCGCAGGCTTGCCCGCACGCTGCTGCTGGCCGCGGCGCTGACCGCGCTGCTGACGGCGGGCGCCTTTGCCGCCGAGTTCTTCGGCGCGAAGAGCGTGATCATCCCCCAAAGCGTCGGCGAACAGCAGTTCGGCCACCTCGACGACGAGGGAAATGTCGTGGAAGAGGACAGCGCGAACAGCGCCGCGCTTTCGATGACGACGGTCTATGAAGGCACGGAGGAGGTCATGGACTGGCAGGAGCGCGCAGCCGCGGCCATGGAGGAATGGGAGGCCTATCGCAGACCGCGCCTCGAGGCGCTCCGGGAGAGCGACAGCGCGGAATACCAGCGCGTGCAGAGCACGATGGGCTCCTTCGGCGATTACCCCTATTTCTACGGCGTGTGGGACGATGAGGGCGCGGCAAAGCTCCGCGAGATCGCGGACAACCACGGCCTGAAGCTGCGCATGCTGCGGGAGAACAGGATCAAGATGGAAGGCGACTCCGACGAGGCCATGATGGAAGCGCTCTCGTCGCAGGTCTGCGACGGGCGGCTCTGCACCGCAGATCTTCGCGTCGACCACTATATGGTCTATGAGACCGGCGCGTTCCAGCTTTCGGCGGACGTAAAGCAGCCGGACGGCCGCCGGCTTGCCTTTTATCTCTGTACGACGGCCTATGACGAGATGATCAGCGACTATACGGTCGGCGGGCTTGTCGTGCAGGACTTTACCGACCTTGTCACGCGGACGTACACCGCCGCCGACGGAACGGAGCTGACCGTGATGCAGAATGACCACCAGGCCTTTGCCTTTGCCTATCTCGACGACTATTATCTGACCATGAGCATGAGCATCTCCGCCTGGCGGGACGAGCTGCCCGCGCCGGGAATGACGGCCGAGCAGATCAACGCCATCACGGAAAAGGATTTCTCGCTTGACGAGGAGGCTGTCAACGCCGCGCTCGACGCCTTTTGCTTCTCCGCGATCGGGAAGGGAGGCGCGACATGAGGAAGAAAAGGCTTTTCTGTGCGCTGCTTGCGCTTTCGCTCGCGCTCGGCTGCTGCGGCTGCGGAAATAGCGGAAACGACCAGAGCGACCTGCGCGCCGAGGCTGTCCGCACGACGGCGGCGGAGAACGTGGATCGCTTTGTCGCGGAGAAGCTCCCCGTCGACGGCTGGGGAGAGGACTTTTGCCTCATCGGCGGCGAGATCGTGTTTCTGCTGGGACAAAACGAAAGCAAAACACTGTGCGCGATGGATACGGACGGCAGCGATCTCCGCACGCTGGCGCCGCTCGACCCCTCCGCGCGCTTCCTCGCCGCCGGGGAGGACAGCACCGTTTGGATCATGGAGCTCGCTTTCGGCGAGGACAATACCGTGACGAAAAACGCCCTGCGCCAGTTTGACACGGCGGGGCGGGAGATAGAAACGATCTCGCTTCTGGACGTGCCCGGCGCGTGGTCGGCCTATGGCTTCACGGTCGCTGACGGAACGGCCTGGATGGTCACGTCCGACGGCGGCTGGCAGCTTGTCGGCGTGGATCTGAAGACCGGGAAGCAGACGCTCTCGCTTTCCGTCCCGGACGGAGCGGTGCTCGACCGTCTGCGCGACGGCACGGTGATCGTGAGCTTCAGCGAGCCGGAGGGCGTCACTTTCCGCCCGCTTGACGCCAAAAAGAAAACGCTTGGCGAGAGCGTGACGTTTCCGTTGCGCCTCTGGGGCTTTTACGACGGCAGCGGTGACTGGGATCTGTATCTCAACGACGGCACGAACGTCTATGGCTATGACCGCGCGGCGGGCACGACGAAAAAGCTCTTTAACTGGTCGGTCATGGGCATCCGCGGCGAGAAGCTCGCCGCGCTCGGCGACGGGGAATTCTTCTGCCTCTCGTCGGGCGAGGCGCGGGACTTTTACCGGCTCTCGCCCTATATCGCCCCGGAGGGCGACGGTCCGGTCACGGTGACGATCGCGGTCACCGACCGCGCTGCCTCGCTCGTGACCGAGCGCAAGGTCAACGCCTGGAACCAGACGCACCCGGAGCTGACGATCGAGATCGTGGACTATTCCGTCTACGGCGACGGGGACGGCTTTGCCGCCCAGACGCGCCTGATGGCGGACATCGTGGCGGGACAGGGGCCGGACATGTACGACTTTACCCCCGGCATCTATGGCCAGTTCGTCGACTCCACGGCGCTTGCCAAGGTCGGGCTGCTGGAAAACCTGATGCCGTATATTGAAGAGGACGAGACGATCCGCTGGGAGGATCTCTGCCTCAACGTGATCCAGGCGGCGCAGCTCGGCGGCGGACTGTATGAGCTGCCTGTCCGCTATACCTTCAACACCGCCGTTGCCCCCGCCTCGACCGGCCTTACAGAAGGCGCAGGCTGGGAGGAGATCGACGCGGCCTTTGCCGCGAGCGGCGGCAGCTTTCGCAACGAGATCAGCGACTATCAGCGCGACGGCGTCTGGTGGCTCAACGAGGCCGTCACGGTCTGCGGAGACAAGCTGGTGGACTGGGAAAAGAACACGTGCTATTTCGACAGCCCCTATTTCCTGCGCCTGCTCGAAACGGCCAAGCGCATCAACGACGAAAAAATAGATCTGGAGACAGATATTTCCCCTTACCTCTGGCAGCACCAGCAGTCGGCCAATGCGATGCTGTACTGCGAGCAGTGCCAGGAGGTGGACTTCGTGGACGGGGAGGTGGCGCTCTACGGTGCGGATTTCAGCTATATCGGCTATCCGGAGGTCGGCAGCGCGCTGGTGCTGACACAGAGCTTCGGTCTCTCGGCCGCCTCGGCGCACAAGCAGGCCTGTTGGCAGTTTTTACGCCAGTTCCTGCTGCCGGAGGAGGGGGGCTACCGCCTGCTTTTCGGCATCAACCGCAGCGACATGGAGCACGCACGCGAGGAATGGAAAGCCCGCCGTCCGCCCGAGGGCATGAGCCGGGAGGAGTGGGAGAGCCGCCGACCGACGCCGCTTTTTACGCTGGAAAACCTGTACGCGGGCATCGACAAGCTCTATGACGCCGTGACCTCCTGCCGCCGTCTCGGCCGGCAGGACAGCACGATCCTCGGCGTGATCGACGAGACCGTTCCCGCCTATTTCGACGGCGCACGCAGCGCCGAGGAGACGGCGGACATCATCCAGCAGAAGATCTCACTGTATCTCGCGGAGCTGGGATAAAAAAGTGCTTGCATTCCTGTCACCGCTGTGTTACAATCCACTTTGCGTCTTGTAACTATGCCTTTTGGCAAATCAAGACAGCCTTGATCAAGGAGATTAGACCCATGAAGGAAGGAATCCATCCGAAATACGAGCAGACCACGATCCGCTGCGCCTGCGGCGCCGTCATTGAGACCGGCTCCACCAAGAAGGACATCACGGTTGAAATCTGCTCCAAGTGCCACCCCTTCTACACCGGCAAGCAGAAGCTGGTCGACACCAGCGGCCGCGTTGACAAGTTCAACAAGAAGTACGGCATCAAGTAATTTCGATGTATAGAGAAGGCTCTGGCGGACGCGACAGAGCCTTCTCTATTTTTATATTGTTTTCCGGTTTGCCGCGATGCCCGTCCCGGCTCTCGCCGTAAAGGCTCGCCCCGGCAGCGGGCGCGGCTGCACAAACGGCGGCCTTGCTTCATCCGCGCACGGGCGGCGCAAGACCGCCGTTCCTGTCGGACGCGACAGGGGATTATTCTTTTTTATATTGTTTTACGGTTTGCCGCGAGGCGCCTGCGGAGAACACTTCAAATAACGAAATCAATAGGCAGACTTTACAAAGTTTTAACATCTGTTTTGTCAATAGCTACAAAGACGCATGCGGAAGAGGCGGCAAGGTTTGACATTTATGCCACAAAGAAGTAATATCTGTGTATTAAGAATCCGCCTGTGATGACGGACACTTAAAAAACAAATTGGAGGCAAGAAAAATGAAAAAAGCATTAGCATTGCTCCTGGCCCTGGCCATGATCTTTGCTCTGGCCGCCTGCGGCCAGCAGGCTGCTCCGGCTCCCGCGGCCGAGAAGCCCGCTGAGGAAGCTGCTCCCGCCGAGGAAGCCGCTCCCGTCGAGGAAGCCGCTCCTGCCGAGGACGAGAACCTCACCGAGGTCCAGAAGATCATCAAGCAGGCCGAAGGCATGACCATGGAAGAGCTGGCCCGCAAGGCCATTGAAGAGTCCAACGGCCAGACGCTCTACGGCGTGGGCAACTCCAGCCGCGGCAAGAGCGCGCTGCCCCTCTTCATCGAGTACCTGCAGAGCCTTGATCCCAGCTACACGCTCGAGTTCGACTGGCAGCAGCCGAAGAACAACAAGATCTTCGACCAGCTGACCGCCAACTCCACCAAGGGCACCGGCACCTTCGCCGTGACCCTGATCCAGGACGGCAACCAGATCGAGAGCAAGATGGTCCAGACCGGTATCCTTGACACCTTCATCCCGAAGGAGTGGGCCGAGGCCAACGGCGTTGACGCCGCTACCTACGAGGGCTATCTCCCCCTGCAGACCCTGAACAAGGTCTTCATGTTCAACTGCGTGGGCGACAAGACCTATGACAACGTCTGGGACTTCGTCGCTGAAGGCGAGCATGGCCAGTTCATGGACATCGACTCCGAGATCGTCGGCAAGAACTTCCTGTACATGCTGACCGCGCCTCAGTACGCCGGCTGGCTCAAGGAAGCCTTCGACAAGCTCCCCGCTGAGGAGCAGGCTTACTTCCAGCCCACCATCAACGAGCTCAAGGGCGACGCCGAGGATCTCGGCCTTGACGCCAACGGCGCCTACGCTCTTGCGTGGATCAAGCTCTGGGTCGGCAGCTACAACGCCCAGACCGACGACGGCCCGATCTGCAAGAACCTGACCGACAAGTCCGCTGTCGATCAGTTCGGCCTGCTGGTTTACTCCAAGCTCCGCTCCATCGAGGAGACTGCGTCCGCTTCCGTCAACAACGTCAAGGTCGCGGCCTATGAGGACGGCTATGAGGGCATCGGCGGCTACGGCTACTGCCACTACATGTTCGTTCCCGACAACAGCCCGCTGCCCTGGACCGCCTGCGCGTTCATCTCCTACATCACCTGCACCGTCGACGGCTTCTCTGCCTGGGGCAAGGATATGGGCGGCTACTCCTCCAACCCGACCGTAGCGGCCGGCACCGAGGAGAAGTACGGCCATTCCCAGGGCGGCGTTGTGGACGGCGAGCTGAAGTTCCCCAACAAGAACGACCGCGGCTACGACTGGTGGACCACCACCGGCAAGCTCGTGCTCGAGGATCCGGAATACTGCGCTGACGCCGCCTTCACCGTCGGCAGCTGGATCGAAATGCTCGACAAGTACAGCGCCGGCTGATAAACAAGCGACCGCAACTGCACCTGCGTAAAAAGCAGGCAGGCGCCTCCGGGTGCGTTTCCGCGCATTCGGAGGCGCTTTGTATCCGGCGGGCGGGAGAGATCCGGCCGCTCTGAGCGCCGTGCTCTCTTTCACCGGCCTTCGTTACAGGAAGGAGAAACACCATGAGCAACTCTGCGACCCTTGTGGCAAGTCCGGCCACGATCGCATGGAACAAGGTCAAAACCTTCTTTTCCAAGCCCTATAACGTGATCCTGCTCCTGCTGGGCATCGTGCTGACGGTGACCACCGTCGCGCCGATCATCGCCATCGTGCAGGACACGTTCAAGATCCACGCCGGCACGATCGACGCCCATCTGACCAAGCAGACCAGCGGCTGGACCATCGTCAACTATACCGACCTCTTCACCAGCAAGCTGGCCAGGACCAACCTGTGGAAACCGCTTTGGAACACGGTGCTTCTCTCCGTGGGCACCTGTGTGGTCTCCATTCTCTATGGCGGCATCTTCGCCTTTCTCATCACCCGCACGAACCTGGCCTGGAGACAGTATTTGAGCTCCATTTTCATCTTCCCCTACATCATGCCGCAGTGGACCCTTGCGGTCGTGTGGCAGAATCTGTTTTATTCCACGAAAATTACCGGCACATCCGACGGATTGCTGGCGTCCCTGTTCCATATATATATGCCCAAATGGTTCTGCCAGGGCCTGTTCCCCAGCCTGATGGTCCTCGGCCTGCACTATGCGCCGTTTGCGTATATCCTCATCGGCGGCATCTTCCGCAACATGGATGCGAACCTCGAAGAGGCGGCGACGATCCTGGATACGCCGAAGCACCGCATCATGTTCCGCATCACGCTTCCGATGGTCAAGCCCGCCATCCTCTCGACGATCCTGCTCGTGTTCGGCAGCGCCATGGGCTCCTACCCGGTGCCGCACTACATGCAGCTGACCACGCTCTCGACCAAGTACGTTTCGATGAACTCGAAGTACACCGGCGAGGCGAGCATCCTGGCCATCATCATGATGGTGTTCGGCATTGCGATCATGCTGCTCAACCAGCTCTCGCTGACCAGCCGCAAGAGCTACACCACCGTCACCGGCAAGTCCGGCCAGATCTCCAAGATCAACCTGGGGGCGGCGAAGTACATCATCGCGATCATCCTCGTCATCCTGACCTTCTTCACGAGTATCTTCCCGATTATCTCCTTTGCCTTTGAGACCTTCCTGCCGAACCCCGGCGACTACTCGTTCCTCTACACCGGGGACACCAGCAACCTGACGACCAAGTGGTGGCTGACCAGCGAGAACGTGACCGAGCAGGGCATGTACGGCCAGAAGGGCATCCTCTACAACGCCGAGATCTGGAAGGCCTTCGGCGGCACACTGTGGGTCAGCGTCTGCTGCGCCCTGGTGGCCGGCACGATCGGCACGCTTGTCGGCTACGCCGTGGCCAAGCAGCGGCGCAGCAAGTGGGCCAACTATGTCAACTCCGTCGCCTTCCTGCCGTATCTGATGCCGTCCATCGCCGTCGGCGCGGCGCTGTTCGTACTCTTTTCCAGCGAATCGGTCAAGCTGTACAACACCTACACCGGCCTGATCGTCGCCGGTACGATCAAGTATATCCCCTTCGCAAGCCGCTCGTCGCTCAACTCGATGCTGCAGCTTTCGGGCGAGATCGAGGAGGCGGCGATCATCCAGGATGTCCCGTGGATCCGCCGCATGACCCGCATCATCATTCCCATCCAGAAATCGTCGATCATCAGCGGCTATCTGCTGCCGTTCATGACCTGCCTGCGTGAGTTGAGTCTGTTCATGCTCCTCTGCGGACAGAGCCGCATCCTCTCGACGATGCTGGACTATTTCGATGAAATGGGTCTGTACGCGTTCTCCAGCGGCATCAACCTGCTGCTGATCATCACGATCCTGGTATTCAACTCAATCGTCAACAAAGTCACGGGTGCGAGCCTCGACAAGGGAATAGGAGGATAACGAAATGCCGGAAATCAAATTGGAACATATCACCAAACGGTGGAAAAACTTTTACGCTGTCGATGATCTGAACCTGACCATCGACAACAACGCCTTCGTCACGCTGCTGGGCCCCTCCGGTTGCGGCAAAACCACGACCCTTCGCATGATCGCCGGCCTCGAGACGCCGACCAGCGGCCGCATCACCATCGGCGACCGCGTCGTGTACGACAGCGCGCTCGGCATCAACATCCCCGCCAACAAGCGCAAGGTGGGCTTCCTGTTCCAGAACTACGCGCTTTGGCCGAACATGACGGTGTATGAAAACATCTCCTTCGGTCTTTCCAACATCAAGGAGTCCATGCCCAAGATCAATTTCGAGGCCAAGAACAACGCCCGCCTCGCCGAGATCCTTGGCAATCCCGCCGACGTCCGTCGCGTGATCGAGGAATGCCGCGACAAGAAGGGCAAGCTCGACGAGAAAAAGGCCATCATCAAGCTGATCGACGAGTACACGATCTCCCAGTACACGGCGAAAAAGCTCTTCGCTTATCATCTCGAGGACGGCAAGGACGTCTCGGCCGAGGCCGCGTCTCTTGCCAAAAAGGCCGCGGACGCCGTCGCCGCAAACGGACTGAACGAGAACTACGAGTATGTCAAGGACGGCAAGGTCGTCGAAGAAGTGCGCAAGCTCACCAAGGAGGAGATCGACCTCTCGGTGCGCCGCGTCAGCCGCATCGTCAAGATCAGCATGTTCATGGACCGCTACCCGGCCGAACTCTCCGGCGGCCAGCAGCAGCGCGTGGCCATCGCCCGCACCCTGGCTCCGGAGCCGACCGTCCTGTTCATGGACGAGCCGCTCAGCAACCTTGACGCCAAGCTGCGTCTCGAGATGCGCTATGAGCTGCAGCGTCTGCACGTCGAAACCGGCTCTACCTTCGTCTACGTCACGCACGACCAGATGGAGGCCATGACCCTCGCCACGCAGATCTGTCTGATCAACAACGGCGTCCTGCAGCAGTACGAAGCGCCGCTGAAGGTCTATGCGCGCCCGAACAACCTCTTTGTCGCCGACTTCGTCGGCAACCCCTCGATCAACTTCATCGAGGCGAAGGGCGCCCAGGAGGCGGACGGCGCCATCGCGCTTTCCTTCCTCGGCGGCCTGAAGGCCAAATTCCTCAGCGCCGAGGGCGTGGATCTTGGAAGGTGGTTCGCTGACCGCGACGCCGCCGTCGAGGCAGACGCCGCCGCGCTGCGCGAGGCCGCCAAAGAAAAGGGTTATGTCGAAAAGGGCAATAAGGACGAGACATTCAAATATCACATCGCCAAGGTCAACGACGAGGACGACGCGCTCCTGGAGGAACCGGTGCTGACGAACGAGGACTTTGTGCTCGGCGTCCGTCCCGAGTTCATCGAGATCGACCCGAACGGCGCGATCGAGGGCGAGATCTACGGCGCGATGCCCACCGGCATGGAGTCGACGATCAAGGTCCGCGTGGGCGAGTTCCTGCTTACCGGCGTGGTCTTCGGCAGCACGCTCTTCAAGATCGGAGAAAAGATCCGCTTCAACATCGACGGCGACAAGATCATGCTCTTCGACCGCAAGGGCGGCAAATGCATCTCCCTCGGCAGTCTGAAGTTCTGATTTTTGCCTCTGTATGATCAAAAACATCGTTTTTGATATGGGGAAGGTCCTTCTCCGCTTTGAGCCGGCGTATTTCATCGAGCGCGTCGGCGCCGCGGAGGAGGACAGAGCCCTTTTGCTGCGCGAGGTGTATCAGTCGCTCGAATGGGCGCGGATGGACCGCGGCTCGATGACGGAGGCCGAGGCGGCAGCGAGCATGTGCCGCCGCCTGCCCGCGCGTCTGCACGAGACGGTGCACGCGCTCGTCGACCGCTGGGATCGCCCGATCCTGCCGATCGAGGGCATGGAAGAGCTGGTCCGGGAGCTGAAGGAAAAGGGCTACGGGATCTATCTTCTGTCCAACGCCTCTTACCGTCAGCATGAATACTGGCCACGTGTCCCGGCCAGCCGCTGGTTTGACGGCACGCTCATCTCCGCGGACGTGAAGCTCGTCAAGCCGCAGCCGGAGATCTACCGTCTTCTGTGCGAGACCTTTTCGCTCGATCCCGACGAGTGCGTCTTCATTGACGACGCAATCAACAACGCCGAGGGCGCTTACCTCTGTGGGATGCACCCGATCGTTTTTCACAACGACGTTGCCGAGCTGCGAGCGAAGCTGCGCGAAGAAGGCGTCCCGGTATAACAAAACGGACCATTCGGTTTTCCGAATGGTCCGTTTTGTTATACAGTTTCCAGTATCTAGTGTCTAGCTTCCAGTACTCCGGAACGAAAGATGCAATCAACCATCGACACCGTATGCCAGACACAAGAAACTAGAATCTAGAAACTAGCCGCTACGACAGGTTCCCTGTCGCGTACATCACGGCGGTCGTCGCGACGACCGGCGCCGTCTCGCAGCGCAAAATCCGCTCGCCCATCGAGCAGATGTGCAGCCCCACGATGCGCGCGAGATCCGCCTCAAAGGGGGCGAAGCCGCCCTCCGGCCCGGTGATCAGCGCGACGGTTTTGGCCGTCTTGTTTGCCTCCAGCACGGCGTCGAGCCCCTCGCGCTCGCCCGTCTCGTAGAGGAAGAGCTTCAATTCCTTCTGGTTGGCGATGTTCAGCGCGTCGGCAAACTCGCCCGCCCAGCTGACGGAAGGGATGATGCCGCGGCCGGACTGCTTGGCGGCCTCTTCGGCGATACGCTGCCAGCGCTCGAGCTTTTTCTCCGGCGTCTCGGGGCGCGCGACGCAGCGCTCACAGTTGAAAAACGCGATCTCGCTCGCGCCGGCCTCGACGCATTTCTGGATGATATAGTCGGTGCGGTCGCCCTTCGGCAGCCCGCACAGCACCGTCACGGCGACCGAGGGCTCGGCCGGGCAAGGGACGACCTCGAGCACCTCGGCCTCGACCTGCTCGGGGTCGGCGCTGACAAGGCGGCATTTATAGTCTGTGCCCTGTGCGTCGCAGATGATCAGATCCTCGCCGGGGCGCAGACGCAGCACGCGCACATGCTCGGCGTCGCGGCCGCGGATGATGGCCATTCCGCCCTTGATGTTCGTTCCGGCCATGAAAAATCTCGGCATGGCTCAAAGACCTCCGTATCAATATCGGTATTTTTTATTATTACACAAACGGCACCGCTTTGCAAGAGCGCGCATACAATGCTCCGGCGGATGCTTTCGCCGGAGAGGAGGGGAGGGGAGATGAAAAAGGATAAGCCGTTTGCGAATCTCGAAAAGGTGTGGAAGCGCGTGGAGGAAAGCCGCAGCAAGGCCGAGGGCTCGGCCGCGCTCAAGCCGCGGCTCGACCCGGCGCGGCGCACCGATCGCTTCGCGCCGCGCTTTCGGTAAAGCGAGGCGTTACTTTTTCAGCCGCCCCGGACTGATGCCGAAGACGGCGGTAAAAGCGCGGTGAAAGGCCGAATAATCGGCAAAGCCGCACTCCTCGGCGGCGCGCGCGGCGCTCATGCCCTCGCGGATCAGATGCGCGGCGCGCATCAGCCGCCGCTGGCGGATATAGGCGTGGACGCTCTCGCCGGTCTGCGCCTTGAACAGGCGCATAAAGTGATAGCGGCTGATATGGACGCGCGCGGCAAGCTCGTCCACGTCGAGCTTCGCGGCAAGGTTTTCGTTGATATAGGACAGGACCGCGTCGATCTTGGCGTCGTGGGCCTGCTCTCCGCCTGCATCCGCGGCGTCGGAAAAGCCGAGCCGGCCGAGGAGGACCAGCAGCTGGACGATCAGCGCGTCGCACATCGCCTCGGCGCCGAACTGGCCGCCGCGCAGCGCCTCCTCAAGCTGGCCCAGCAGCGTTTCAAGCGGCGCGCGCTGCGCCTCGTCCGGGGCGAGGAGGTAGCGCGCACGCTCGTCGGCGCGGTCAAAGCAGCCGAAGAGCCGCGCGTCCGGCATCAGCCGGTCGAAATACTTGCGGTCGAGATAGAGGATGATGCGCTCATACGGCGCGCTCTTGTCGATCAGCGCCTTGTGGATCGTGTGATGCGGCACCAGCAGGATGTCCCACGGCCGCAGCGTATAGACGATGCTCTCCATCGCATAGTCGACGCGCCCGGAGAGCAGCAGCACGATCTTGTCGAACTCGTGAAAATGAAAATCACGCTCCGCGCCGGCGCTGTCGCGCAGGTGGAAATAGTGGTAATTTTCCTCCAGATAGCCCTCGCGGGCGTATTTTTTTTGTGCCAAGAGGCTCACCTCGCCACACCATGTTGGGTTCGCAGCACAATTATACAGCACGTTTTGCAAGCTTTCAAGCAAATCTTGCAATTCTATTTGCAGTTTTCTTCGTGTATGCTTGTAGCAGCAAAATCCGGAATGGAGGCTTTATCATGAATTTTCTGAAGAAAAACTGGTTCTTTTTCTCGATGATCCTCGGCATCGTGCTCGGCATCGTCGTCGGCTTTGTCTGGGACGGCGCGGGCGCGCTCGAGCCGCTCGGAACGCTGTTTATCAACATGATGTTCTGCGTGGTCGTGCCGATGGTCTTCTTCTCGATTTCGTCCTCGATCGCGAACATGAAGAGCGTCAAGCGCGCCGGCAAGCTGATGGGCACCACGGTCGTCACCTTTATGTGCACGACGATCATCGCTTCCGTCATCATGTACGTTCTCGTCCGCTTCATCCCGGTCTACACCGGCGAGCCCGCCTTTGAGCCGGGCGCTTCCGAGCCGATGACCGTCGGCGCCATGATCGTCGGCTTCTTCACCAAGCCCGACTTCCCCGAGCTGTGGAGCCGCCGCTCGATCCTCCAGCTGATCATCGCGGGCATCTTCTTCGGCTTCGGCGTGCAGATGTGCGGCGGCCCGGAGACCAAGGTCGCGAAGCTCCTTGAGGAGATCACCAATGTCCTCATGAAGGTCATCAAGCTCATCAGCTACTACGCCCCGATCGGCTTCTTCGGCTTCTTCGCCGCGCTGGTCGCCGCCCACGGCGCCGACTTCGTCTCCAGCTATGCGCGCGCGATCATCCTCTACTACATCGTTTCCTTCCTCTACATGTTCCTGATCTTCCCGCTCTACGCGCGCTTTGGCGGCGGCAAGGGCGCCGTGAAGGTCATGTTCCAGCATCTCTTCCGTCCGGCGGCCGTCGCCTTCGGCACCTGCTCGTCCGTCGCGACGATCCCCACCAACATGGAGGTCTCCGAGGACACCGGCATCTCCAAGGACGTCACCGACATCGTCCTGCCCATGGGCGCGACGATGAACATGGACGGCTCCGGCATGAGCGCGATCATCAAGGTCGCCTTCCTCTTCGGCATGTTCGGCAAGGACTTCGCCACCACCGACGCCCTGCTCGCGATCATCGTCGCGACGGTCTCCTCCGTGGCCATGTCCGGTATCCCGGGCGGCGGCGGCACCGGCGAGCTGGTGCTCTGCTCGCTGTTCTTCCCGGAGCAGCTGGCTGTCGCCTTCCCCATCGCCCAGGCGATCGGCGATCTGGTCGATCCTCCCGCCACGATGGTCAACGCTGCCGGCGACTATGTCGCTTCCTTCATCGTCTCCCGCTTCAACGACGGCAAGGATTGGCTGCAGAAGGCTCTCGCCAGAAAGCAGCAGGCCTCCGAGACGCTGGTCGAGTAAAATGCGTTATACCAAAATGCACGGCGCGGGCAACTCCTTTGCCATCCTGGAGAGCCTGCACGGTGAGCTCACGGGCGAGGACCTTTCCGTCCTCGCCCTGCGCTTATGCGACCCCTCGCACGGCCCCGGCGCGGACGGCATGATCGTCCTTGCGCCTCCCGCGTCGGACGAGGATTTTTCGATGCTCTTCTATAACGCCGACGGCTCGACGGGCGAGATGTGCGGCAACGGCGCGCGCTGTGTCGCCCGCTACGGCGTCGAGCACGGCCTTTCGCGAAACCCGGAGCAGATCCGCTTTCGCGCGGCGGCGGGTGAGATCACGGCGAGACGGATCGACGGGGTTAACTTCGAGGTGCGCCTCAATGATCCGAGCGTCATCGACCTCTGCCGCGTGGCCGGATCGGACGCGGGGCTGGTGGTGTGCAGCTATGTCGAGCTGGGCGATCCGGGCATCCCGCACGCGGTCGTGCGCGTGTTCGACGATGTCTTTGCCGACCTCGATTCGCTGCGGGAAAAGGGACGCGCCCTGCGCCGAAGCCCCGCCTTTCCGCGCGGTGCGAACGTCACTTTCGCCAGCATTGACGAAAACGACCGCGTCCGCGCGATCACCTTTGAGCGCGGGGTCGAGGACTTTACCCTTGCCTGCGGGACAGGCTGCGGCGCCACAGCGGTCAGTCTCTGCCTGCTCGGCGACGTGGCGGGCGAGCGCGTCACGGTCGACATGCCCGGCGGCACGCTGTCCGTCTCGCTGCGGCGCGAGGGCGATACCGTGCGCGACATCCTCCTCACCGGCCCGACAGCCTTCGTGGAAGAGGGAGAATTTGCGCTGAGCTGAATATCAGTATAACAGCCCCACCTGCCGGCGGGGCTGTTTTTTCGCGCGTATTTTCAGACGGCGGGGTGTATCGTACACGATAGAATCGCATTTCACGGGAGGCATTGCTATGCAGGCGACAAAGGCGCGCCCGGTCGCGGCGCGAAGCGGGATCATCTATCTGCGTACAGACGAGATCAGCCCCAATCCGGTGCAGCCGCGCACCGTGTTTGACGACGAGGCGCTGCGGGAGCTGTCGGAGAGCATCCGCAGCTACGGTATCCTCAATCCGCTGACGGTAAGGCGACGCTCGGGACGCTATGAGCTGGTCGCGGGAGAAAGGCGGCTGCGCGCGGCGAAGCTCGTCGGGATGCGCGAGGTGCCCTGCATGCTCATCGACGTCAACATGGAGGACGCGGGGTTGATCGCGCTGGTCGAAAACCTGCAGCGGCGCGATCTGAACTTCCTTGAGGAGGCCA
Source organism: Clostridiales bacterium UBA6981 (assembly GCA_002450075.1). Taxonomy (GTDB): domain Bacteria; phylum Bacillota; class Clostridia; order Oscillospirales; family Oscillospiraceae; genus Limivicinus. The sequence goes on along the minus strand of DJYJ01000059.1, from coordinate 9,080 downwards.
ACGGCATCCGCCAGCTGATCCGCATGTTCGGCATGAGCCAGGAGGAGGCCGCGCGGCGCCTCGGCAAGTCCCAGTCGGCGGTGGCAAACAAGCTGCGGCTCTTAAAGCTGCCGGAGGACGTGCTCGAGACGCTGCGCGACCGCGGCCTGAGCGAGCGGCACGGGCGCGCGCTGCTGCGCCTGCCGGATGAGGAGAGCCAGCGTGCGGCGCTCGGAAAGATCCTTGAAAAGGACATGACCGTCGCGGCGGCCGAGAGCTATGTCGACGAGCTGCTTGCCGCCGGGACGCAGCAGCCCTCCGCCGCGAAGCGCACCTTCGTCATGAAGGACGTGCGCCTTTTCCTCAACAGCGTCTCGCGCTCGTTCGAGCTGATGCGGCAGGGCGGCGTCGCGGCCGACATGCAGCGCCGCGAGACCGACGATGCGCTGATCCTGACGATCTCCATCCCCAAGCGCGGATAGTTTCTAGATTCTAGATTCTAGTTTCTAGCATACTGTATCGATAGTTGATAGCATCTTTCGTCCCTGAGTACTAAAAACTAGACACTAGAAACTAGACACTAAAAATCGGCGCATAAAACCGCCCTTCGCGTCGTATCGTGTAGGGAGGTGGTGGAAATGCTCAGCTTTTTTTCCGACCTGCGCTACCGCGAGGTCATCGATATCCACACGGGCTTTCGGCTCGGTTACATTTGCGATGCGGAGTTCGACGACGAGAGCGGGCGGATCTGCTCGCTGATCACGCCCGGCAAGGCCAAGTTTTTCGGCCTTCTCGGGCGGGAGGACGATTATATCCTGCCCTGGGAGTGCATCGTGCGCGTGGGACGGGACATCATCCTTGTCGACAGCAAGGAGGAGATGCGCCGCCGCAAGCGGCCCCGCCGCTTTTAGTTTCTAGATTCTAGTGTCTAGTTTTTAGCATACTGTATCGATGGTTGATTGCAGCTTTCGTCCTTGAGAACTAGAAACTAGAAGCTAGAAACCAGAAACTAAAAAAGACAGGAAAGCAAAAGCTTTCCTGTCTTTTTTGAAGTTCTTGAAAGAACTTACTTGCCCATGTTCATCTGGGCGGCGACTTCGGCTGCGAAGTCCTCTTCCTTCTTCTCGATGCCCTCGCCCTTGACATAGTGGATGGCGTCGACGAACTTCACCTTGCCGCCGAGCTTCTTCGCGGCGTCGGCAATGTAGCCGGCCACATCGCCGGAGAAGAGGTCGGAGCGGACGAACTCCTGCTGGAGCAGGCAGTTTTCCTTGTAGAAGGCGTTGATCTTGCCGGCGGCGATCTTTTCCTTGATTGCCTGGGGCTTCGCGGCCATCTTCGGGTCATTGTCCATCAGAGCGACCTGAACAGAGAGCTCATGATCGATGACTTCCTGCGGAACAAGGGACTTGTCCCAGAACTTGGGGTTCATCGCGGCGATCTGCATCGCAACGTTCTTGCCGATCTCGGTGGCGTCGCAGCCCTCGACCTCGAGGTTGACGAGCACGCCGTGGGTGCCGCCGGCGTGGACGTAAGCCACGTTGGTGGGGTTGGCAAAGCGGGCGAAGCGGCGGATCTGCAGGTTCTCACCGATGCTCATGACCTTCTCGGGCATGGTCTCGGCGACGGTCAGCTCGCTGCCGGGGTACTTGCAGTTCATCAGAGCCTCGACGTCGGCGGGATCATCGTTGAGGACGACCTTGCAGATGTCCTTGACGAACTGGACGAAGAGCTCGCTCTTCGCGCAGAAGTCGGTCTCGCAGTTG
>DJYJ01000059.1:0-7274 GCA_002450075.1 Clostridiales bacterium UBA6981 | reverse complement strand
GTCGGTCTCGCAGTTGACCTCGACAATGGCGCCGACGCCGCACTCGGGGCAGACGCGGGCATAAGCCATGCCCTCGGCGGCCACGCGGCCGGCCTTCTTCGCGGCCTTGGCAAGGCCCTTTTCACGCAGCCAGTCGACTGCCTTATCCATATCGCCGTCGGTGGCCTGAAGAGCCTTCTTGCAGTCCATCATGCCGACGTTGGTCATCTCACGCAGCGCTTTTACATCCTGAGCAGTGAATGCCATAGTTATATTCCTCCTGTAAATTTCTTTGAAAAAAGGGGTGCTGCATTAGCGCCCCTTTTGGCTTTATGAATTATTCCTCGGCGGGAGCGGCTTCCTCGGCCGTCTCCTCGGCGGAGGCGTCCTCGCCCTGACGGCCTTCCTGGACGGCGTTGGCCATCGTGGCGGAGATCAGGCGGATGGCGCGGATGGCGTCATCGTTCGCGGGGATGACATAGTCGACCTCATCGGGGTCGCAGTTGGTGTCGACGATGGCAACGATCGGGATGTGCAGCTTGCGGGCTTCGGCGATGGCGTTGTGCTCCTTGCGGGGGTCGACAACGAACAGGGCGCCGGGCAGCTTGCGCATGTCCTTAACGCCGCCGAGATACTTCTCGAGCTTCTCCATCTCGCCGAGATGCTTCATGACTTCCTTCTTCGGCAGCATGTCGAAAGTGCCGTCCTCCTGCATCTTCTTGAGCTGGGCAAGACGGTCGACGCGGGTGCGCATGGTCTTGAAGTTGGTCAGCATACCGCCGAGCCAGCGGGCGTTGACATAGTACATGCCGACACGGGAGGCTTCCTCCTTGACGGCGTCGGTCGCCTGCTTCTTGGTGCCGACGAAGAGGATCGTCTCACCCTTTTCGGCGAGGCCGCGCACGAAGGTATAGGCCTCTTCGAGCTTCTTGACGGTCTTCTGCAGGTCGATGATATAAATACCGTTGCGCTCGCAGTAGATATACTCGGCCATTTTGGGGTTCCAGCGGCGGGTCTGGTGACCGAAGTGGACACCGGCTTCCAGCAGCTGCTTCATGGATACGACAGACATGTGGATACTCCTTTTTCATATTTGTTCTATTCCTCCGGGAGCTTCATCCTTTCTTCCAAGCCGCGTCTGCTGCGGCCACATGGGGAAAGTCGGCGCCCGTGCGAAATGCCTTGATATAATATCAAATGTAACAAGAAATTGCAAGAGGTTTCGCAAGTTTTTTTGCGCCTTTTTTGCTGAGGTTCCTTCAAATATCTTAAAAGTTTGTCCATCTTTCTTTACAAAGCCTTTTTTTTGTAATAAAATAAAATTTGGACCTGACAGAAAAAAGGCCCAGGGGAGGACATCTGACGATGTTAGATAAGAATTTCACCGAGGTCTATGAAAAGTTTGAACTGCAGTTCTTCCGCCGCGTTTTTGAAAACGTCCGCGAGCGCGAAGGCTCGCTGAGCGCGATGGAGGCGTTCTCGCTTGAGGTGATCTACCTCCTGCGCGAGCCGACCGTCGGCCAGTTTGCCGATTTCCTCAGCATTTCCCAGTCGAACGCAACCTATAAGGTCAACAGTCTGATCAAAAAGGGCTATATCGAACGCCAGAATTCCCAGATCGACCGCCGCGAGTATCATCTGGTGCTGTCGGAAAAGTTCATGAACTATATCGGCATCTTCAACAACTATGAGCACACGGTCATGCAGCGTATCGAAGAGCGTTTCCCGGAAGAGGACGTGAAGAAGTTCGACGAGATGCTGCACATTATCTCGCATGAGCTGATGCCGGAGTGCGACAGCTGAGTATCCCCATCACATAAACAGGAGTTTTTTATCCATGGTTTTTTCCAGCCTGCTATTCGTATACGCCTTTCTTCCGCTCTCTCTGCTCGTATACTACATCTGCCCGGACCGCAGGACGAAGAACATCTCGCTGCTGGTCTTCTCGCTGATCTTTTACGCGTGGGGAGAGCCGAAGTATGTCCTGCTGCTGATGTTCATGGCGCTCACCAGCTGGTACTGCGCGCTGCGCATCGCCGATGCGCCCTACATCGAGACGGCGCGCGTCTGGCTTGTCGCCTCGATCGCGATCGACATCGCGCTCATCGGCTTTTTCAAGTATTCCCCGCTCATCTGCTCGATCTTCGGCAAGGTGCCGGACGCGATCGCGCGCATCGCGCTGCCGATCGGCATTTCGTTCTACACCTTCCAGCTGATGACCTATGTCGTCGACGTGTATCGCGGCGACGCCCACGCCCAGCGGAGCTACTGGAACGTGCTGCTTTATGCCGCGCTGTTCCACCAGTGTGTCGCCGGCCCGATCGTCCGCTATAAGACGCTGGCGCACGAGCTGTACGTCAGCCGCAAGCCGGGCAAGGATTTCCTGCCCGGCATCCGCCGCTTCACGGTGGGCCTTGCGAAGAAGGCGCTGCTGGCCAATCCCTGCGGTGCGCTGGCAGATCAGCTGCTGCTTGCGACCTCCGCGGCGTCCGACGCCTCGCTCTTTGCCCAGAACCTCTCGACCATCCAGAGCCTTACGGTGATGGAGAGCTGGCTCGGCGCGGCGGCCTATATGCTGCAGATCTATCTCGACTTCTCGGCCTACTCCGACATGGCGATCGGCATGGGCTGGATGCTTGGCTTCCACTATCCGGAAAACTTCAATTATCCCTACATCTCCCGCTCGATCACGGACTTCTGGCGCCGCTGGCACATGTCGCTGTCCACGTTCTTCCGCGACTATGTCTACATCCCGCTCGGCGGCAACCGCGTGAGCATGCCCAGATGGCTTTTGAACCTCTTCGTGGTCTGGGCGCTGACGGGCCTGTGGCACGGCGCAAGCTGGAACTTTGTGCTGTGGGGGCTGTATTATTTCGTCTTCCTCGTGGCCGAAAAGCTGCTGCTCAGCAAGGTGTTCGGCAAGTGGAAGATCCTGCCGCACCTCTACGCGCTTTTTGTCGTGATGGTCGGCTGGGTGCTCTTCCGCTTTACGGACGTGCGCCTTGCCTGGCAGGTGTTCCGCAATCTCTTCGCCCTCAACGGCAATCGCTTCTCCGACTTTATCTCCGTCACGGTGCTGGAAAACAACCTCTTCCTGCTGATCGTGTCGGTCATCGCCTGCACGCCGCTGGCAAGGCGCCTCTCCGACCTGCTTGCCGCGCGCGGCCGCGAGGCCGGCTCGCGGACCTGGGAGATCGTGCGCACCTGCGTGATCCCTGTCGTCCTGCTGCTGCTCGCCACGAGCTCGCTCGTCGGCGACAGCTACAATCCGTTCATCTATTTCCAGTTCTAAGGGAGGAGGGTTAGAATCATGGAAGAAAAAAAGACCCGCTCCCCGAAGCACGCGGCGCACGCAGCCCCCGCGGCCAGCAGGCACGCGGCCAAGGAATCCCCCGCGGCGAAGCGGCGCATGACGCGCCGCCGCAAGCTGGCGACGCCGTTCTTCACGGTGCTCTTCGGTCTGGCGCTGATCGCGCTGATCATCCCGCTGCGCCCGACCGAGTCGATGAGAGAAAAGCGCCGTCTGGCCGAATTCCCGAAGCTGACGGCAAAGACCTTTTTCAACGGCGACTTCTTTGACGGCGTCAGCACCTGGTATTCCGATACCTTCCCCGGCCGCGAGGTCTGGCTGGACGTCGCGACGGGGATGAACAATCTCCACGGCATCACGACCAACGTGGTCGACTATTCCCAGATCAAGACGGACACGAGCGGCGCCGAAGAAGAGTATCTCCCGCTGCCGACGCCCGCTGCCGAGACCGCCGCACCGGGGGAGGAGACTGACGCGGAGGCCGAGCCGACGCCCACGCCGGAGCCCACGCCCGTCCCGACGCCGGAGCCCACGCCCTATTACGAGGAGGTCGACGCGCCCACCGAATCGGTCGAGACCTGGGGAGGCCTGGGCGACAACGACGAAAAGGTCATTCATGGTGCGGCGCTGCAGATCGGCGGCGCGGCCTTCGAGAAATTCCAGTTCAACGAGGGACTCACTACCATGAACGCGAACATGGTCAGCCGCGCGGCCGGCATCGCGAAGGAATACGACGTGCGCTTCTTTGACATGCCCATCCCGGCGAGCGTCGGCGTGCTGCTCTCGTCCGACCTGCTGAGCCGTCTCGGCATGGACGACCAGGGCCAGGCCATCGCCTACAAGTTCGAAAAGGAAAGCGACGACGTGATCAAGGTCAACGTGTTCAACACGCTGGTGCGCCACAACGACGAATACATCTATTTCCGCACCGACCACCACTGGACGGCGCTGGGCGCGTACTACGCCTATGAGGCCTTCTGCCGCATGGCGGACTTTGAGCCCGTGCCGCTCGAGGAGTTTGAGGAGCGCGACATGGGCGACTCCCTCGGCTCGTTCTATTCCACCTCGCCCGCCCCGGCCAAGCTGGAGACCGACACGCTCATTGCCTATCAGCCGCCCGGCAACATCGAGATGGACGTCTATAAAAACGGCACGACCTTCCAGGCCGAGCCCATCATCGATATGAGCCAGTCCAGCATCTTCTCCAAGTACATGGCCTTCCTCGGCGGTGACCATACGATGACGGTGCTGACGAACAACGATCTGCCCGACGCGCCGAACTGCGTCGTGTACAAGGACTCCTACGGCAACCCCTTCGTGCTTTACCTCACGCAGCATTACCACCGCGTTTACGCGCTGGACTTCCGCCAGTATGACGCGATGGGGATGCGCTCGTTCATCCAGGCCTACCACATCAACGACGTCATCCTGGCCGAGAGCATGTCCAAGGCCATGGGCTACGGCGCCTATGAGCAGCTTGACATGAGACTCGGATACTGATGGAAAGGGGAAATCAACATGGCAGAAACGGCGAACTCCGGCCTGAAGCTGAACTATAAACGCACTGCCCTCATCGGCTTTGCGTTCTTCGGCATCCTGCTGCTCTGGCAGGTTTACGACTCCTGGTGCCCGACCTTCCTGACGGACATTTTCGCGCGCCACATCTACGAGATGTCCTCGGCGGAGCTCAAGGCCAGCGATCCGGACAAGATCTTAAACGTCCAGTGGATCGTCGGCATCATCATGGCCTGCGACAACCTCGCGGCGCTGATCCTGCTGCCGATCTTCGGCAACCTCTCCGACAAGACGAAAACGCCCATCGGCAAGCGCATGCCCTATATCCTCGTCGGCACGCTCGTTTCGGCGATCGCCTTCCCCTTTATCCCGCTGTTCTTCCATCACAACAACATCGCAGGCATGGTGGCCATGATGGTGATCGTGCTGATCTTCATGATGATGTACCGCAACCCGGCCGTCGCGCTGATGCCGGACATCACGCCCAAGCCCCTGCGCGCCAAGGCCAACGGCATTATCAACATCATGGGCTATTTCGGCGGCGCCTTCGCCACCGTGCTGGGTCTCGCCTTCGTGCTGTCGTCCTACATCAACGCCCCCGCGGCCGAACGCAACATCTGGACGATCGAGCTGCCCTTCATCGTGGCCTCGGTGCTGATGGTGATCTCCGCCTTCGTGCTCTTCAAGACGATCCGCGAAAACGAGCTGGCCGAACAGCTCAAGGATGAGATGGCGCTCGGCGAGCAGATGGCCGCGGTCGCCGCGCCGATCGACGACGACAAGCCCATGAGCCGCGAAAACCGCAACATGCTCCTCGCCATCCTCGGGGCGGAGTTCCTGTGGTTCATGTCCGACAATGCGCTCGGCACCTATATCGGCAACTATGTCATCTATTATCTCAAGTCCGTCTCCAGCGCCACGATGATCCTGACGATCCTGGGCGGCCTTGCCTCGGTGCTCGGCTTTGCGATCGCCGGCGCCATCGCGGACAAGATCGGCCGCAAGTGGACGATCTCCACGGGTCTGATGATCACGTTCGTGGGGCTTGTCATCATGTGCTTCGTCCGCCCGACCAACCTGGTCAAGGCCGGCTCCGCCCACGGCGAGTTCACCTTCCCGACGCTTCTCTACGCCGTGTGGGTGCTCAAGGGCTTCGGCATGGCGCTCGTGCACAACTGCTCGTTCCCGATGGTCGTCGAGCTGTGCTCGTCGAAGAAGATCGGCAAATTCACCGGCTTTTACTACGCCGCTTCCATGTCCGCCCAGACGGTCACGCCCGTGCTGCTCGGTCTGGTGCTCAAGGCCGCGATGGCCTGGCGCGCGCTGCCGGTCTATGCCTGCATCCTGACCCTGCTCAGCTGCACGGTCTTCACCTCGCTCGTCCGAAGCATCAAGGCCGGCAAGGTCGCGAACGTCACCGGTATCGAGGCGCTCGGCGCCGATGATTAAAACTTGATGCAAACGCCGACCCAACAGATCGCTGTTTGCATGAAAAGAGCTTATAAGAGGTTATAAAAATGGAGAAGAGAACGAAGATCCTGATCGGCTGCGGCGCTGCCGCCGCGGCGCTGCCGCTGTTCCTGCTCGCTCCCGGGCGGGCGACAAAGGGCCAGAAGGCGCCCTTCAAGGGACGCAACTTTGCCCACCGCGGGCTGCATTCCCGCGACAAGAGCGTGCCGGAAAACTCGCTCAAGGCCTTTGAGCTTGCCGCTGCGGCGGGCTACGGCATGGAGCTGGACGTCCAGCTCACGCGCGACGGCCAGGTCGTCGTCTTCCACGACGACACCTTAAACCGCGTCTGCGGCGTCAACGGCCGCGTGGACGACTACACCTTTGCCGAGCTGCAGAAGTTCCCCCTCTGCGGCACGGACGAGCGCATCCCGCTGTTCTCCGACGTGCTCAACACGGTTGCCGGACGCGGCGCGATCATCTGCGAGCTGAAGACCGCCGGAAAGAAAAACCGCGAGCTGAGCCGCAAGACCTATGATCTCATCGCCGCCTATCCCGGCGAGATCTGCGTCGAGAGCTTTGATCCGCGCATCGTCGCCTGGTTCCGCTTCCATGCGCCGGAGCTGCTGCGCGGCCAGCTTGCCCAGAGGGAGTATCCCGAGCAGAGCGCCTTCCAGGGCTTCCTGCTGCGCAACTGCCTGCTGAACTTCCTCGCGCGCCCGCAGTTCATCGCCTATCAGCTCGTAAAGCGCCCGCTGACGGTCCGCCTTTCCGAGCTGCTCGGCGCGATGAAGGTCGCCTGGACCTCCCACGAGCCGCGCAACGAAAAGGGACAGGACGCCGTGATCTTTGAGTTCTACCGTCCCCGCATTACCTTTAAGTGATAAAAAAGGGGCTGTCTCAAAAGTCAGCCCCGAAAGAAGAGAAAAATAACGGCAGCCGTCCCTTGAAAAAGGGGCGGCTGTCGGCTTAATATTAGGTTGTGAAGCACAATAAAAAGCAGGTAGATTATACCCTGTAT
>DJYJ01000009.1 GCA_002450075.1 Clostridiales bacterium UBA6981 | reverse complement strand
GGTCACATTCAGATGCAGATGGCTCGGTACGTATTCCCCGCGTTTTTCATGCCCTTCCACCGTCAGCACCTCCAGCGAGAAGATCTCGTCGCTGACAGCATGGGCTTTCTGCAGACCGGTTTCCTCCCGGCATTCACGAAGCGCCACAGCAAGAAGGTCCTCCTCTCCGTCGGCATGTCCGCCTGTCCAGGACCAGGAATCGTAGATCCTGTGATAGACCATGACGACCTTTGTCCGCTGCGGATTTACTATCCAGGCCGACGCCGTCATATGCGCCACGAGATTGCTGCGAAGAAATGCATTCGGATTTTTCTCCAGGAAGTCCAGGATCACAGCCTTATCCCGCGTCTCCTGCTCGTTGCAGGGGACGTATTTTTTGATATCCTCTTTGATCTTCATTCCGCCACCGTATAGACATCTCGCCGCAGCCGCATAAAAGTCGGCAGCTGAGCGCGCACTTCATCTACCCGTCTGAGATCCAGCTCCGCCGTTATGATCTGTTCCGTTTCGTCCGCCTCGGCCAGCACTATCCCGTAAGGGTCATAAACCACTGAATGTCCCCAGCACTCGTAATCAAAACCGTCATATCGTGCAGCCGAGGCACCTATGAAAAACACCTCGTTGTCCACCGCGCGGATCTTCAGCGTGTCGGCCCAGTGCGCCGGACCGGTCGTCATATTGAACTGCGCCGGCAGAAAGATCACCTTCGCACCGCGTACGGCCATCGCGCGAAAGAGCTCCGGAAAGCGTACGTCAAAGCAGATCGCCGCGCCCATGCGCCCAAATTCCGTGTCGAACACCGTGATCTCCTTACCGGGAGAAAAGGTCGCAGATTCGTGAAAAGACATGCCGGGTATGTCAACGTCGAATAAATGGATCTTGCGGTGCCTCGCCGCGATCCTTCCCTGCCGATCAAAAATGAAGCAGGTGTTGTAGAGCCTGTCCCCTTCCGTCTCCGGCACAGAGCCGCCGACGAGCCAGATCCCGTTCTCCCTTGCCCAGGAGGACATGGCCGCCACGGCGCTCTCGTGTCCCTCCGCGGCAAAGCGGCGGAAATAGCGCGAGGAATAGGGGCAGTTGAACATCTCGGGCAGCACGGCAAAATCCGCGCCGCTTTCGGCAGCGCGGGAAACAAAGTCGGCCGCCTTTTGCATCGTCTCCGCGCCGTCAAGCTCGGTACGGATCTGACACACGGTAATTTTGCAACGATCGTTCATAGCGTCTCCAGATAAGCGTCGATGTTGAAGGGGCGAACCTCTTCATCCTTTCTCAGATACAGCGGATGATGCGGATGGCCCTTGACGGAACACTTCCCCGCACAAAGCCATTCGGCGTTGTATTTTTGTCCAATGCGAACCATGTCAAGCACACAGTCCTTGAGATACGCTCTCTTCTCGATGATCGTGCCCCAAGCGGCCCATACGGCCGGTTTATGGGGCTTTTCCACGTGGGAGAGTATGTATTCGAATGCGCGCATATTCTCGCGATGAAGGCGCTCGTTGCAGCTTGTATCCATATCGTCGGGGTTGGTCGCGCGCTCAGCATAGACGTTGAACATGAGCCAGCTGTCATAGCCGTTGTGCGCGGCAATGCGTGAGACGGATTTGAGCGTATTGTCCAGATCGTCCGGCGCCGCGGTGGAAGGGTTTATGCCGATGCAGATCAGCGGAAAGCTTCCCTTCGTGCCGAGGATATATCGGTATTCGGTATAGAAATCCGGCACATAAAGCCAGCACTTGCCGTCATAGCCGCCGCTCTTCCCCGAGGCGGCAAGCGCCTCGTCAAAGCCGAGCAGCTCGATCGTCTGGCTCTGTCCCTGCGGAATATGCATCTTCTCTCACATCCTTACAAAAGCAGATAGACCGTAAGCGGGATCGTGATCATGGACAGCAGCGTCGTGACAGTAATGCCCTCCGAGCTGTACTCGCCGCTGCGTCCGGCCTGCAGGCTCAGTGCCGTGACAAGGATTGCGCTTGGGGTCGCGGCTGTGAGAACCATCGCGCCGGCCAGCACCTCGTCGCTGCAAATGAGCTTCATCAGCAGGAAAACGACGAGCGGCGCAAGGATAAAGCGTTCCGCCGTCAGCAGGAGCATGCTCCTGTCCCTCAGTGCCTTTCTCAGGTCAACATTCCCCAGGGACGAGCCGACCAGTAGCATGGACATCGGCACGGTCGCCGCGGCCAGTGATGAAAGGATGCTTCTGACCGGGGTCGGCACGGGAATGCGCAGAGCAAAGAGAATCACCGCCGCAAGCGTAGCAATCAGCGGGGTCGACAGGATATCCCTCAGATGGAATTTTCCGCCTTTTCCCCGCAATCTGGCGATGCCATAGGTAAACAGCAGCAGATTAAACGGGATGCAGCCGAGAGCAATGATAAATGCCCCCTTGCTACCGTAGACCGTTTCCACAACAGGAAGCGTGACGAACAGATTGTTGATCGCGCTCATAAGCAGCTCAAGCTGCGGTGCTTTTCCCTCGTCTACGCGCAGCAGCCGGACCGTGAGCGCGCCAAGCAGATACAGCACCACATAGGTCACGCTCGAGATCAGCAGGATCATGCCAAGCTCGCCCATCGTAAGCTCGGATGCGTCCATCGAGACGACCGAGTTGATGATCGCCGCTACGATGAAAATGTTAACGATCAGCCAACTCAGGCCGCGGTTGAAATCCTTTGTCAGGATCTGTTTTCTGGCGCCGACCATACCGATCAGGATCACAATCACGAACAGCGCCATTTTCGTCAGCAATGCGGACATTTGCATATGAACTCACCCGAATCCTCAGATCTTCAAAACCAGTTTCGCCACAAAAATATAGATCAAAAGCGACACCGCATCCGTAAGCGTTGAGATCAGCGGGTTCGCCATGACCGCGGGATCGACGCCGATCTTCTCCGCTGCGATGGGCAGAAAGCTGCCGACGACCTTTGCGAACATGACGATAAAGACGATCGACACGCTCACCGTCGCCGCGACGGAAACTGTGATGCTGTCGTTGCCGAGAAGCATGCCGTCAAGAAGGAGCATCTTGACAAAGTTGACCGCTGCAAGCGACAGTCCGCACAGCAGCGCCACGCGCCATTCCTTCCACATGACCTTCAGTACGTCTTTCGGCTCGACATCGCCGAGAGAAAGGCTGCGGATCACGGCGGTCGAGGCCTGGGCGCCGGAGTTGCCGCCCGTGCCCATCAGCATCGGGATAAAGGCGATCAGCACCGTCTGAACGGCCAGCCTGTCCTCAAACGAGGTCAGGATCATGCTGGTAAAGGTCGCCGAAAGCATTAAAAACATCAGCCACGGGATTCGGTTTTTCCACATTTCCGTGATGCCGGTGCGCAGATACGGTTTATCGGACGGCGTCATACCGGCCATGAGCTGGATATCCTCGGTGGCCTCCTGTTCCATAACGTCGATGATATCGTCGACCGTTACGATACCCACCAGGCGGTTCTCTTTATCCACGACAGGAAGCGCCATCAGGTCATAGTCCGAGAATTTTTCAGAGACGCTCTCCTGGTCCTCTGTCGTCACGGCATAGATGACGTTGCGGTCCATCAGATCCTCGATGACCGTTTCGGGGTCGGCCAGCAGCAGATCCTTGACGGTCACGATGCCCTCCAGCTTTCGGTCGGCCGAGGTCACAAAGCAGATATAGATCGTTTCCTTGTCCTCGCCGATCCGCCGGATACGGGCAAACGCATCCTTGACGCTCATGTATTTTTTCAGATCTACAAACTCCGCGGTCATGATCGACCCTGCGGAATTCTCCGGATAATGAAGATACTGGTTGATGAGGTTCCGCGTCTCGCTCGTCGCCGTGCGCATCACGCGCTTGACCACGTTCGCGGGCAGCTCCTCCATCATATCGACCGCATCGTCCACGTACAGTTCTTCCACGATCCCGGCCAGCTCCGAGTCCGTGATCGAGTTGATGATCCTCTCCTGATCCGGCGCGTCAAAATTGGCAAAGACCTCCGCCGCTTTCTCTTTGGAGAGAAGACGAAAAAGCATCGGCATGCGGTTGTCCTTGAGCGAGGAGAGGAATTCGGCCACGTCGAATTCCGGCATCTCGTCCATTCTCTCCCGCAGCGCCTTCATATTCCGATTGTCAAGCAGCTCTGTCAGCTCGTCGGTATGCTTATCGACAAGATCGTCATAAACGACTGGCTTGTCGATCCTTTCTTCATCCTCCAAACCGATCCACCTCCCTGAAATACCAGACTGTATTATACGCCGAGATAACTCTTCTGCTCGTCGCTGAGCGAATCGATCGAAACGCCCATCGCACGCAGCTTGCGCGCCGCGACTGCCTCGTCCAGCTCACGCGGGAAGGCTATTACGGTATTGTCCAGTTTTCCGCGCATGCGCACGAGATATTCGGCGCTCAGCGCCTGCACGGCAAAGCTCATATCCATGATTTCGGCCGGATGGCCGTCTGCGGCGGCCAGATTGACAAGCCGCCCCTCGGCGATCGCAAAGACAGTTTTTCCGTTTGGCAGCACATAGCCCTGGATGTTGTGCCGTGCCTCATATTTTTTCACAGCAAGCTCTTCGAGCCCCGCCATGTCAACCTCCACGTCAAAGTGTCCCGCGTTCGACAGGATCGCACCGTCCTTGAGCAAGAGAAAATGCTCCTTGCGTATGACGCCGCTGCAGCCGGTCACAGTAATGAAAATATCGCCCAGTGCCGCCGCCTCCGCCATCGGCATAACCTCATAGCCATCCATCACGGCCTCGAGCGCGCGGATCGGATCGGTCTCGGTCACGATGACCTTGGCTCCCAGTCCCTTGGCACGCATCGACACGCCCTTGCCGCACCAGCCGTAGCCGGATACGACAACATATTTGCCGGCCACGACCAAATTGGTGGTGCGCATGATGCCGTCCCAGACAGACTGCCCGGTGCCGTAGCGGTTGTCGAACATATGCTTGCAGTCGGCCTCGTTGACCATCATCATCGGGAAGCGCAGCGTTCCCTCGCGTGCCATGATCTTGAGACGATGGATGCCGGTGGTCGTCTCCTCACAGCCGCCGATGACCTGCGGGATCAGGTCGGTATAGCGGGTGTGCATCAGATGCACCAGATCGCCGCCGTCGTCGATGATGATCTGCGGCGCCGCCTCAAGCACGCTGCACAGGCACTCCTCGTATTCCTCCATCGAGCAGCCGTAACGCGCAAAGACGTTCATCCCGCCCGCGGCGAGCGCGGCAGCGACATCGTCCTGGGTCGACAGCGGATTGGAGCCTGTCACATACATCTCGGCGCCGCCCATCTCCATCACGCGGCAGAGATAGGCCGTTTTCGCCTCCAGATGAACGGAAAGTGCTACGCGAAGCCCTGCGAAAGGCTTTGTTTTTTTGAAATCCTCGCCCAGTGCGCGCAGCACGGGCATATTACGCTCTACCCAGTTGATCTTGATCTCTCCCGACGGTGCGAGTGCGATGTCTGCAATTCGGCTCATATCTCTGTCCTCCCGGAAATATTTACAGATAATTTTACCATGCCCGTCCGCATTTGGCAAGGAAAAGGCCTTATCCTTCCGCCTGTCATTTTCCCGCTTTTCCTCACGAAAAGACATCGGTTTTTACAGCGCTGTCCGACTGTCTTCTTGAAATTACATAACTATAATTTGACTTACCTTATGTAAACTTCCAAAGGAGACTGGTGGAAATGGATGGACAAAGTGTTTTCTCCAAACTGGGGAAACTGTTTTCGCTTGAAAACCGTGACAGGCGTTTTCTAACGGCGCTTCGGTATTTTCTGGCGGCAACGCTGGCATATCTGCTCTCGCTCGCGCGAACACCAAGCGGCGGCGCGCCGTTTGCCATCGCGCTCGTTGCCGCGGCCGGGACCGGTTGGAGCGGCGCCGCTGTGCTTCTCGGCGCAGCGCTCGGTTATCTGCTCGGCGGCGGGCTCGGCTGGGGCATCCGCTATATCGCCGCCTCGGTGCTCACCTTTACAACGGCCTATATTTTTCAAGAGTTTTCCTTTGCCTCGCGTCCGCTCTTTATGCCCTTCTGCGCCGCCCTTATCACAGCTTTGACAGCTTTTCTCGGCAGCTTTTCGCTCTCCGGTGCCTCTGTCCCGGACGCAGCCGCTCTCATTCTCGAGACAGTGCTTGCCTTCGGCGGAGCTTATTTCTTCCGCATCGCGATCGAAAACCGCAGCGATCTCTCTGAACAGGGCGAGATCCGCCACAGTGTTTCCGTTACCCTTCTTGCCGCGTGTGCACTTATGGCTCTCGTTCCCTGGAAGCTGTTCGATCTTGTTTCGATCGGACGCACGCTGGCATTGATCGTGCTGATGGCCTCCGCTCTCAAGGGCGGGATGCTCACCGGAGCTGCGGCCGGCACCGTGCTCGGCATCACAACGGATCTTGCTTCGGGCGGCAGCTGCTTCTACGCCATGGCCTACGCCCTCTCCGGGTTACTCGGAGGCGTCTTTTCACGTCACAGCCGTCTTGTCTTCACGCTCTCCTTCGTCCTTGCTTCCGCTCTTGCCGCAACATGCGCATGGTCGGGCGCGGTCTCGACGGCCGCTCTTTTTGAAACCTTCTGCGCCTCGGTCATCTTCATTCTTCTCCCCGCCCGCTTTCTCGGCAGCCTCGGCATGTTTCTGCATGACAGCGAGCACGGAAGCGGCGAGCGGGATCTGCGCCGCTTTGTTGCCAATAAGGTCAAAGGGCTCGGCGAAGCCTATGGCGAGCTGTACGGGATCGTGGAGAGCTCTCTTTGCGACAACAGCAACGACAACGACATCGCCCGCGTCTTTGACCGGGCTGCGGACAGGGTCTGCGTTCACTGTGTTAACAAAAACCGCTGCTGGAACGCGGACTATCTCGACACGCTCAGCGCGCTCAACGACGCTACGAAAGCCATGTGCCGGAACGGCTCGCTTACCGCCGAGGATATTCCCGGCTTTTTCCGCAGCAAATGTACGGATCTTGCCGCTTTCATCGGTGCCGTCAACAGCGAGCTGCGTGCGCAAAATTATCGACGCGAGCTCAAATCACGCCTTGCCGAAAAAAGCGCTGTGGCATGGGAGCAGTACGCAGATATGGCCCGCCTTCTCACGGCCGTGTCCGATGAGCTCGGCAGCGTCAACGGCTCGGATCTCCTTGCCGAACAGCGGCTGCTGCGCTATCTGCGTTCGATTGAGATCGACGCCGAGGTGTCCGTCTACCGTGACGGCCGCGGCAGGCTGCGTGCCGCTATGGAGAGTGGCTCTCTCGTTCCGCTGACATCCGATCCCGGATATCTCGAGCGGCTATCGAACATATTAGGCGTGCGCGTCTGTCTCCCCCAGGGAACGGAGGTGTCCGACGTGCGCCTCGTCGTGCTCGAGGCCGAGCCTTTGGCCGTCTCTGTCGGGATCGCTGCGCTGAAGAAACGCGGCGAGCGTGTCAGCGGCGACAAGGGCAGCTATTTCAAGACCGATTCGGGCGTCCTTTGTGTGATCCTCTCCGATGGTATGGGCACAGGCGACGAGGCCGCCCGAGACAGTGCGCAAGTCGTCGCGATCCTCGAGAAATTCCTCCGCTCCGGGGCAGACGGCGCCGCGGCAATGAAGGTGCTCAATTCCGCGCTGCTCCTGCGCAGCGGAGAAAACTGGGGCTTTGCAACGGTTGATCTGATGTGCATCGATCTTTTCTCCGGAGAGACCTGCTTTTACAAATACGGTGCCGCGCCTTCCTATGTCCGAAACGGCAGGACCGTCCGCCGCATCAAGGGCGAAACGCTCGCAGCCGGGCTCAGTCTCGGCGGCGGCAGCGCACCGGACGTTGTGCGCATGAAGCTCCAGCCCGGCTCTACGGCGATCATCGCCTCAGACGGCGTTATTGCCGACGGTGAGGATGAATGGGTGAAAAATATGCTGCTGCGAAGCGGTGAGGATATGAAATCACTTGCCAAAAACACGCTGCGTGAGGCGGAAAAGCTCTATGGCAGCGGCGACGATATGACTGTCGTCACCGTGCGCGTGGAGGAACGGGTATGATCGGCCGGATCCGAAGCGTACTTGGCGGCACGCTCGGAAGACTGTTCATCCCGCGCCGCTCCTTTGCAGAGGATCGCGGCAGAGAGGGGGAGGTGATTCGCGGAAGCGCGGGCAATGTGATCATCGTAAAGTCACCGAATACCGAGTATTTCAAGGAGGCAATATTCATACTTTGCGATGATCTCTTTACCCGCCGCGGGGTCAGCAGCGCGCAGATCCTGCGTCAGGCTCGCAGGGCGGCCTGGGAGTATACGGCCGCCCATGCCCCGCCGAGCAGCATCACGGTGCTCACGCGGCTGCTGTATTTTCTTCTCGGCGCGGCGGCTGGGCTGATCGCGGCGTTTTTCCTGCTCTGAAAGAAGTGATCCCCGGGGGTGCCTTCAGGCGACCCCCGGGGATCCTCTATGTAGAGATTTGTGCTTAATTGCTGTAAAACATCGAGACATATTCCTCAAGCGTGATACCGAGCTCCCGGATCTGCTTGGCGGCGTCAAGCCCGACATAGCGGAAATGATTCTCCCCGCATCCTCCTCCGGTCAAGCCTTCTCCTCCCGCCGGATATCGGAGAATAAAGCCATATTCCCACGCATGCTCTTCAAGCCACCGCTGTGTGCCTGTCTCATCCGTGTTTCCACCGATATCAACGGCAAGACCGAGCTGATGCTCGCTGTGTCCAGGCTGCTCGACTTCCTCGGCTGCTCGTCTTCTTGCTTCTTCAAGCGGCGATCCGTCGGCCATGTAATCCTCTGTCATGGCGTTGAGCAGCTCACGCTGCTCGCTTTCGCTTCGATAGGCTGCCAGGACGCATGGATCATGCCCTGCTGCCCTGCAGTCTGCGAGCATCTGCTCAAGCTCATATGCGCAGCGAGCGTCGACCATATGGGTATCGTCGATAAAAGTCAGCGTCTGCGCGCTGTCGGCCGGAGCGAGCGTCTCGGCATTGACGATCGTCAGCAGCGTTTTGTCGTTTCGTCTCACACGCCAGCCGCGGATCTTGGCCAGGAAGAACAGAGACGTGACCATAACGGCGAACGACAGCAGCAAAGTGATCAGCAGGATCCATTTTCTGCGCTTTTCTTTTTCAGATTCCGGCGTCGCTGCGTGACGCGCCATGGGCCTCGCCTCCTTTCGCGCAAGTATGCCTCTCTTTATATATGACGTTTTTTATTCGAAAAGGTTTCACGGAAGGGTCAGGAAAACATAGAAATCTTTTCCTCTGATCGTAATATACACCATCGGCACGAAATTTTACAGCCGAACTGCGCGGTTTTAAGGAATATTTAGATTTCTCCGGCAGCGCGAAGACATTCACGGAAGAGAAGCCGCCTTAAAAAGCAGCGCCGCGAAGATGGTTCTTCACGGCGCTGTTGCGGTTTCAGAATTGTTCGTCGAATTTGTACGTGATATCCTCCTCGAGACTGAGCCTGGGCTCCTTCTTCGCGCTGATGCGCGAGATCGCCGGGATCACACGAACAACCGTCAGGATCGTGATAAAAATGCAAAGTCTTGTCGCAAGCGCATTGTCCAGCACCAGAACGCCCGCGATCGTAAGCACGATCGCACCGGCAAGCGTGCCGAGCGGAAGATACTTCGTAAGCCATGCTGCCAGGATCGTTGCGGCCAGCACGGCCAGACCGACAGAAACGTCGATGAACAGGGCGCCGACCACGATCGCGCCGGTCGCATAGCTCCCGCGGAAGCCATAGGGTGAGGGATACATCCTTCCGAGGACCAGACAGAATGCCGCAAGCGCCCGCCCGACGACGGCATTGCCGTCTGCGTGAAACAGGAGCCCGGCGATCACAAGCGGGAAGGCGTCCTTGATGAACTCGACCGCAGCGAGCTTGGCAAAGCCCTTGACACCGTAGATACGCCGGAAATTCGGCAGCCATCGGCTTCCTTTTCCTATGCGCCGCAGGTTAGTCTTGAACACAAGACGGGATGCGACGACAAGAGAATTAAGTGTTCCGAACAGATACGCGATCGCAGCGGAGAGGATACTGAAGACCCAGTATTTCATTCCTTGTCCCCCTTCTGACGGATCACGATACGGACAGGCGTCCCCTCAAGGCCGAATACGCTGCGGATCTGGTTTTCAAGATAACGCTGATAGGAAAAATGGAACAGTTCGCGCGAATTGCAGAAAATCACAAAGTTGGGCGGCTTGATTCCCGTCTGCGTCATGTAATAGATCTTCAGCCGTCTGCCCTTGTCGGTGGGCGGCTGTACGCGCGCCTGCGCATCGGCGAGCACATCGTTGAGCATGCCGGTCGAGATGCGCATATTGCTCTGGTCGTTGACAAAGTTGATCAGTTCAAAGAGCCGCTCCGTTCTCTGGCCGGTGAGAGCAGAGATGAAGAGGATCGGTGCATAGCTCATAAAGCTCAGATCGCGCATCACGTCCTTGCGCATTTTCTCCATCGTGCCGGTCTCTTTTTCGACCAGATCCCATTTGTTGACGACGACGATACTGGCCTTGCCCGCTTCGTGTGCCAGTCCAGCGATCTTGGTGTCCTGCTCGGTCACGCCCTCGCGCGCGTCGATCATGATCACGCACACGTCCGCACGTTCGATTGCAAGCTGGGCCCGCATGACCGAAAATTTCTCGACCCGCTCGTCCACCTTGGACTTGCGCCGGATTCCGGCCGTGTCGATAAAGACATATTTGCCCTTGTCGTTTTCAAACGGTGTGTCCACCGCGTCGCGCGTCGTGCCCGCGACGTTGCTCACGATCACGCGCTTTTCCCCCAGAATGCAGTTGATGAGTGAGGATTTCCCCACGTTCGGCTTGCCGATCACGGCGACCTTGATCCGGTCGTCCTCTTCCTCCTCGTCCGTCTGGGGCGGGAGGTGGGCAAGGCATGCATCAAGCAGTTCACCCGTTCCGTGACCGTGCACAGCGCTCACGGCGATCGGATCGCCGAGGCCGAGTTCATAGAATTCATAGACCGCGGGATCCTCCGGTCCGGTGGAGTCCGCCTTGTTCACGGCAAGCACGACAGGCTTGTGCGACCTGAGCAGCATATTGGCCACGTCCTTGTCCGCCGCCGTCACGCCGGTGCGGATATCGGTGACCAATACGATCACGTCAGCCGCGTCGATCGCGATCTGCGCCTGTTCGCGCATAAACTGCAGGATCTCGCTGTCGGTGCTCGGCTCGATGCCGCCGGTGTCCACCATATCAAATGTTCTGCCGCACCATTCGCACTCGGCATACAGCCTGTCGCGCGTGACGCCGGGGGTATCCTCCACGATGGAAAGGCGCTTCCCTACCAGGCGATTGAACAGCATCGACTTGCCCACGTTCGGGCGGCCGACGATCGCCACCAGTGGCTTTGCCATCTTTCATCCCCCTCCTTATCCGTTTTGATTGTATTGATAATATTCCTCCGCTTTCCCCTCGGCCGGCTGTCTCACCGCGGGCAGCTCGCCCGCTATCGCGTCAAAGAGCGCGAAGCCGTCCTGCTCGATCGGGTAGATCGGAAGTCCGAGCGCCTCAACGGCCTCGGAAAGCTTGACGTCGTCGAGGAAATCCATTTCCTCGCGGCGCAGCATGTTCTGTGAAATAAAAAGCCGTTTGCCCAGCGGCTTTCCTTTGAGTTGGGCGATCAGATCGCCGCCTGTCACAAGGCCGGAGACGTTGATGCTGTGACCGAAAAAGTCGTTTTCGATCCCATACACCTCACCCTCCAGTTCCGGGTATCGTTCCTTTGCCATCGCGATAAGCCTGCGGAAGAACGGCGCCACAGAGGTTCCGCAGGCGATGGAAAACGGCACGCCGTCGACCCCGTCGGAGAGCTTTAGCGCCGAGCGGAATTCCGTCTCCAGCAGCCGGATCATCCCAACGCCGTTTTCCAGTTGGGTATGCTCCTCGTAAAACTCGTCCTCCGGCAGCTCGATTCCCGCCTTGAGATACATCTCGTCGCCGCAGAAGAAAATCCGCGTTCCGTGCTTTTCCACACAGCGGTCGCCGAACGCTGTCACCTGTGCAATCGTTTCGGCGGCATGCTCCGGCGTAAAGGGCGTGAGCGGATAAAGCCCCTCGCGGAACTTTGTCAGCCCCACCGGCACGATCGACACGCTGTGTACGCCGGGATACATTGCCTCAAGGTCGCGCATCGTTCTCTCGAGCGCTTCCCCGTCGTTCAAGCCGGGGCAGCAGACGATCTGGCAGTTCATCACGATCCCGCCCGCGGCAAAGCGCCGCATGGTCTCGATCGTCTCCCCCGCGCGGGGATTTCGCAGCATCTCGCAGCGCAGCGCCGGGTCTGTCGTATGGACCGAGACATTGATCGGGCTGATGTGCAGATCGATGATACGCTGGATCTCCCGCTGTGAGAGATTGGTCAGTGTAATATAATTGCCGAGAAGAAAGCTCAGCCGCGCGTCGTCGTCCTTGAAATACATGGTCGGACGCATGCCCTTGGGGAGCTGGTCGATGAAGCAGAAAACGCAGTTGTTGGCGCAAGAGCGCGCGCGATCCATCAGATAGCTTTCAAATTCAAGCCCCAGATCGCCGCCCTCGGCCTTCTTTACCGTCAGGTGGTATTCCGTTCCGTCCGGACGGCGCAGCACGACCTTCAGCACGCTGTCGTACGCGAAGAACTTATAGTCCAGCACGTCGACGATCTTGTTGCCGTTGATTGACACCAGACTGTCGCCCACGGCGGCACGGCCGCGCAGCGGGCTGTTATAGTCGATCGACCTGATCTGATTTTGCGTCGTCCTCACCTTCTCCCGGAAAAGAACATTCGTCCATGCGCCGGAGGCGCATGACATCTGATTGCTTATTGATGCAAAACGAGGAAAGGTCACCCTCTCCTCGTTTTACACATCAATTACTTGCTTTCCTCAACATTGATGACCGTACGGCCCTTGTACTGGCCGCAAGCCTTGCACGCACGATGAGGCATGCAGAAAGCGCCGCAGTTGGGGCACTTAACGATGCTGGGGGGCGTGAGCTTCCAGGTGGAAGAACGTCTCTTATCACGTCTCTGACGCGATACCTTTCCTTTCGGGACTGCCATGTTGACACCTCCTGCTGATTAAGCTGTTTATGAGCAGCTCTGTTTTATAGTCGCTTAGGTCATGTATCCAAAAGCTGCTCAAGCACAGCAAATCTTGGATCGAGTTCTTTTCCGCAGCCGCAAGGCCCGAGATTTAGATTCTTTCCGCAGCGGGGGCAGAGCCCCTTGCAGTCATCCCGGCAGAGGAACTTGGTGTCCATGTCCAGGATAAACAGTGTGGAAAGCATCTCATCCAGGTCGATCTCGTCGCCATCCAGGAAGAACAGCTCGGGATCGTCGGCGTTATCCTCGTTTTTCTCGACGATAACCGCGGATAGCGGTGTTGTTTTGGTGCAATCGAATTCGCCTGCGCAGCGGTCGCATACGCACAAGAGCTCGGTTTTGATCTCGCCCTCCATCCGAAGGACGCCCGCCTCGTTGAACACCCGTCCCACAGCATGCGGCGCCGTTTTGTATCGCACGATCGAGGGAAAATCAAGCCCCTCGGTCTCCAGATCGCACGAAAAGGGAACGCTGCTTCCCGGGATCTCGATGATCTCACGCAGATTCAGTTTCATAAAAGCACCTCGCTTGGCCGCCTGCCTCCCCTCCCGCATACAATATGTGGGAACGTCAGCCTTGATATTATAGTTGAGAGTTCAAGACTTGTCAACCATAATTTTATATTGTATAATCACAAAAGCCGAAAAAAACAGGGAGGGAGGAGCCATGAAAGAGCTGCATGTCAAAAAGAACGACGCCGGACAGCGTCTGGACCGTTTCGTGTCCAAGGCCGTACCGCTGCTGCCGGAGTCTCTTTTACAGAAATACATCCGTCTCAAGCGCATCAAGTTGAACGCGAAGGGCGCCAAGCGCGACACGCGCCTGCAGGAAGGAGACGCCCTCCAGCTCTACATCAACGATGAATTTTTCGAGCAGCCGCGCGAGGAAAATTCCTATCTCAAGGTCGGCACGCCCCGGCTCGACATCGTTTATGAGGACGAGAACATCCTCCTGGCCGATAAAAAGCCCGGCGTTTTGTGTCACAGCGCCGGCGTTTGGGATTATAACACGCTGATTGCGAACATTCAAGCCTATCTCGCCCAGAAGGGCGAATGGAAGCCGCGCGAGGAAAACGCCTTTGCCCCCGCGCTCTGCAATCGGATCGACCGCAACACCGGCGGCATCGTCATCGCCGCGAAAAATGCCGAGGCGCTGCGGATCCTGAACGATAAGATCCGCGACCGTGAGATCGACAAATACTATCTCTGCGCCGTCCAGGGGCGGCCCAAGCCCGCTTCCGGCAGACTAGAGGATTATCTTTTCAAGGACGCCGTCAAAAACCAGGTATACGTCAAGCAAAAAAGCGAGCCCGGCGCCAAGACAGCCGTTACAGAATACCGTGTGCTCTGCTCTTCCGGCAAGCTCTCGCTCGTCGAGTGTCACCTGCTGACCGGGCGCACGCACCAGATCCGCGCCCAGATGTCGCATGCGGGCTGGCCGCTGCTGGGCGACGGCAAATACGGCAGCGAGCGCTTCAACAAGGGCTATGACGAAAAGGGACAGGCGCTCTATTCCTATCGCCTTGTTTTCGACTTCCCCACCGATGCCGGTATCCTCAATTATCTCAAAGGCTGCGAGTTTCGCGTAGACAAGGTCGATTTCGTTGAAAAATATTTCCCCGATTATACGATCAAATAAACGGACTTACCCTCATTGTTCATAAGACAGCATCGTAAAGGAGACAGAGCGTGACGCCCTGCCGCCGGCTTTTGCCGCAAAAAGGAAGATGATCTGCGTTTTGATGTGCAGATCATCTTCCTTTTATATGAATGGGTTCGCTGTACTGTCAGTCTGTATGTTGTTTCAGCATTTTCTTTCTGTTCAGATACCCGAGAAAAACGAAGCATGCCATGATCTGGAACACAGTCGCCACAGGGACGCCAAGGCCGATACCGAAAAGCGTGCCGAGGGTACGGCGCATGAGGATCGCCACGGGGATGCGCACCAGGAAAGCCGCCAACACGCCCTGCACCGACACAAACCCGGTATAGCCCAGTCCGTTATAGAACCCGATAAAGCAGAACAGGAAACACGTGAACAGGCAGTCGATGGCATAGGCCTTCAGGTAATCCGCCCCTGCGAGAATAACGCTCTCATCCCTGGCAAAAATGCCGCAGAGCAAATCGCCGTGGAAGAAGGCCAGAAAGAACATCCCCAGACCAAATGTGGTTGAAAGGGCGATGGCAATACGAAGCCCCCGTATTGCCCGCTCGTCTTTCCCCGCCCCATGATTCTGCGCCACATAAGCGCTCATGGCCTGCATGAACGCGGCAGGCGTCAGCATGATGAAACCGCATACCTTTTCCGCCACGCCCACGCCCGCGCTGGCCGCAAGCCCCAGACTGTTGGCGATGCAGAGAATCACAAGAAAGCTCAGACTGACCAGCACGTCCTGCAGAGCGATAGGCACACCGAAGCGAAGCAGCGGGCGAAGAGAAGCGCCCTCAAAGCGGATATCCCGCCTCGAAAACGGGAATGGCAGGCCGCGTCTGCGCAGCACGAGGAAGGACACGAGGACGCTGATCAGTTGGG
The DNA here is from genome assembly GCA_002450075.1 of Clostridiales bacterium UBA6981. Classification (GTDB taxonomy): domain Bacteria; phylum Bacillota; class Clostridia; order Oscillospirales; family Oscillospiraceae; genus Limivicinus. The sequence goes on along the minus strand of DJYJ01000009.1, from coordinate 50,817 downwards.
CGGCAACGGTGGCGATGGCCGCCCCCGCCGCGCCCAGATGAAAGACCGCCACCAGCAGCAGATCCCCGGCGATATTGACTGCGCAGGCTATGGCCACCGTCATCAACGGGGTGCGAGAATCGCCCAGACCGCGCATCACGCTGCCGAGCACATTGTAGGCAACGATGGCAAGACTTCCGCCGCCGCAAACGGCGATATACGCCCCCGTCTCCCGTAAGGCCTCCTGCGGCGCGTTCATCATTCTGGCCAGTACGGCGGACAGTGTCGGCAGAAGCAGTGTAAGGGCGAGTCCCGCAAGGCCGAAAAAGGCAATGCTTGTGCCGATCACGCTGCCGCAGTCTTTCTCAGCGCGCATCCCCAGCTTTTGCCCCAGCAGGATCGTACTGCCCATGGCAAGGGAGCTGATGAGGCCGGTAACAGTCATCATGATCTGTGAGCCGATCGCAACGCCGGAGACGTCGGCGGTCACAGCATATTTGCCGACCACCAGCAGATCCACCGCGCCGTAGAGCGCTTGCAGAAACAGCGCTGCCAGGATCGGAAGGGAAAAACGAATCAACGGTCCGACGATCGGTCCGCTGGTAAAATCTCTTGTGGTATCCATGTTTCCTCCAAATATAAAAGCCGGATAAGAGAACAGGCGTTTCAGCCTGTAGCCTTATCCGGCTTGTCATTTCCCACGAATGACTCGCCCTCCGAGCAAGTAAAGTGCATTTTAGCAAATGACTTGAAAAAAGTCAATGCTCTCATGCATTAACGCCATTCTTTTGAAATTAAAAACGGCATGACCCCTAAGTCATGCCATTCCCGTAAAACGCATTAATTTGTTTTTCCACATCCGCCTTTGAGCGTATGTGTGATCACTTTTTCCTAGCCCTTCGGATCAGGACCGCCTGGATCAGCAGCATGATCCCCAGCAGCACGGCAATAATACCCATGCCGATCAGCGTCCAGCTCATGCTCCGCGCCACAAAGCCGAGCAGAAGAAGCATCGGCGCGCCGAGCACGATTGCCCAGAGGTTCTGATAGATCAGGTTGTGCGAGGCCGGCGTCTCATACAGCGGGTCGATCTCACGCAGCAGGATCACGCCTGTGCTGGCCGTTCCGGTCAGCATGCCGTAGAGCGAGAGGAAGGCCTCGTCGGCATAGTCCGGAAACAGCGCGCGGCTGATGCGCAGATTGTAGAAATACGTCGCCACCGCTCCCAGCGTGCAGAGCAGGATCAGTGGGATCCAGAATTCCTTATAACGGAAGGCAGAAAGGTTGATCGCCGCGATCGAGGCCACGACCATAATATCAAACATCGTGTCGGAAATGCGGTTGAGCATGAAGTTGTTGATATATTCCCGCTTGACGACGCCTTTTTTCTTCCCCTTTTCGAGACATGTCCGCACAAGGATGGCAAAGACCGTGCCGATCAGGAAGTTAAAGCCCCAGATCAGCGGCTTGACGGTATTGACGGCGAATCCGCCCGCGCGGTCGAGCAGCACGGTCACGCCCGCCATCGCCCCATAGGCAAGGAAATAGGACACGAACACCAGCCCCAGCTCAACCGAGAGCTTGTCAAGCGACTCCGACAGCGGGATCTCCTCCTTGCCCGTGACCATCTCGGCGGAGAGGTCCTCGATCTCGTCGGCGTTTTCGATCTGCGCGCGCTTGTCTCCGGCACGGCGAAGCCGGTTGAGGTAATACACGCCGCCGACCGACGCGGACACGAAGCCCATCGCCGCGATCGTAAGGCCGAAGCTCGCGCCGTTGGCAAACGCGGGATACTCGGTATAATTCTGGTAAATGCTGCCCCAGTTATAGGCCTGTCCCGGTCCCTGGCCATAGCCCATCGGCAGCAGCACGCCGCCCGCGGCATAGCTGCCGATCGCATAAAACAGCACGACCGTAATGATGAGTCCCAGCAGCGCCTGCAGCAGATAGGAGCCGACGACAACGGTGCTCGTCGCAAACACGTCGCGCCGCGCCTTTTTGCCGCCGATCTTTTCCGTGTGCCGCAGCGCCATCGCCACGAAGCCGAGACCGAGACCGTGGAACGTCAGCGCCTCAAGCGTGGAGGTAACGAACATCGAATGTCCGAAGATCGCCCTGAAGGCCGCATCCGCCGCCAGCACCAGAAAGCCGCCGAGCACCGAGCTGGGGATCAGACTGCGGCGCAGGAACGGGATCTGGCGGCGCAGTGCGTTTGCAAGCAGCATCGCACCGAAAAGGACGGCGAGTGTCACGACAAACGACCATACCTCCGCATCCCAAAAGCTCATCTGACCGGTCATGTTACCACTCCCATTTTCTTCAAAATTTTTAATTATGTGTTTGTATTTTATCCCTTGCAGCGGCTGTTGTCAACCGCATAGAGCCCTTACCAGACGCTGCGGCGCAGGGCGAACATCACGAGATAATACGCGCTGCCGAGAGCCCAGAGCGCGTACAGCGCAACACGTGCGCTCTTTTTCTCGCTGACAAGTCCCATCGTGATCGGAAGCGGCAGCAGCACCGCCATATAGCGCGGCGCGCTTAGAAGCCACGTTGCGCCGATCGCGATCGCATAATACGCGATCGACCAGGCCGTTTCACTTGCGCGCAGTTTTTTTGCCCCGAAGAGCAGGATCACGAGCGTACCGAACACGGCCGTTAGATTTGGCAGCCACAAGCCCATCAGGGTCTCCCTGTTCCCTTTTGCAGCAGCAGAGAGAGCATAGCGCGTCTGATAAGCCGCCGTGTTGAAAAACAGTCCCAGACTCTGATACCAGTGCTCCTTCTGGTAGATCATGAACTGAAACGGATTTCCGGCAACGAGATAGTTTACCAGGAGATAGGCGCCAAAGCCCAGCGGTACCATCAGCATGGCGCAAATCCCGCGCGCGCACTCCTTTTTTCCATGGAGCAGGTCTCCGACAAATTCAAGGAAGAGCGGCACGAACAGCATCAGCCCCAGCGATCGTGTAAAGGAAGCGAGCGAGCCAAAAAGCCCGGCCAGCAGCCATCTCCGCCTTTGCAGTGAGAGAAGACACATGCACGTGAGCAGCAGGAACAAGCTTTCGCTCATCGGGGCAAAGAAGAAAAACGCCCCGGGGGTCAGACAGAGAAATGCAACTGCTCTCTCTGCCGCGCCGCTGCCGTATTCTGTCAGAACCCAGCGATAAAATATACACAGCGCTCCGGCGAAGCAGAGTGTTGAAACCAACAGCCCGGAGAGGACATAGTCTCGAATCAGGAGTGCAGCAAACCTCACCGTGATCGGATAACCGGGCAAAAAGACGAGTTGTACGACCCGGTCAAGCTCCCCCTCCGACAGATACCAGTCCCGTGCAATGCAGAGATAGTGGAACGCGTCGGCAGACTTCCAGAACTGCAGGAACTCACCAGCCGTGAGATCTTGGTTTACATAATGCAGTACCAGCCAGACGCAAAGGTAGTTCACGCCCGCCCAGACAAACCCGACAGCAAACAGCTGCGGTGAAGACAGCCGTCCCTTATCACCATGCGCTTTTTTCTTGCCGCGCCGCTCAAACCAGAGCGAAAACCACGCCGGTACAAAACGCAGACAGACGCAGGCAAACAGCGCCGTGCACACAAGCGCCGCGATTACCTCCGCCGCTTCCCGTCTGCCGCTGCCAAGCCACAGCGCTAACAAAACGCACAGCACAGCCAGACCGATCCCCGATATAACGGCCTGCGCCTTTGGATACAGCTTTTCCTTCATGCTTTCCTCGCATAACAAATCGGCGGAGCAAAAGCTCCGCCAATATTATGTAAACTTATTATTCGCTGATGTGATCCATCCCCTGGCTGATGATCGTCCGAACGTGATCATCGGCAAGCGAATAGAAAACGCTCTTTCCCTCGCGTCTGCTCTTGACAAGTTTGTTGCGCTTTAAGATCGCAAGCTGATGAGAGATCGCCGACTGGGTCATATTCAGCGCCTCGGCCAGATCACAGACGCAGACCTCCGCTTCCAGCAGGACAAACAGGATGCGCACACGCGTGGTGTCCCCGAAAACCTTGAACAGCTCAGCGAGATCCATCAGATCCTCGTCAGGCGGGAGGTGTTCGCTCACCAGCCGCAGCAGATCCTCGTGGACTTCCCTGCTCTCACAGCATTCGGCATACTGTTTTTCCTGCATTTCTATCCCCTCTTTACGCTTTGATCGTCTTTATTATACAGCATTATCGGTCGGATGAAAAGCCCTTATACGTTCTTGACGTTCAGCGCCCGCACGGCGTTGAGCACCGCCAGCACCATCACGCCGACGTCGGCGAAGATCGCGCTCCACATCCCTGCAAGACCGAGCGCACCAAGCACGAGGCAGATCAGCTTCACACCGATGGCAAAACAGATATTTTCCCTGACGATTCGCAGACACTTGCGTGAGATCCCGATCGCCTTTGCGATCTTTCCCGGGTCGTCGTCCATCAGCACGACGTCCGCCGCTTCAATGGCCGCGTCCGAACCGAGCGCGCCCATGGCGATCCCGATATCCGCGCGTGAAAGCACGGGCGCGTCGTTGATGCCGTCGCCGACAAAGGCAAGCTTTTCTCCCGGTTCGGCCTGCGCAAGCAGCGTCTCAAGCGCGCTGACCTTGTCGCCCGGCAGCAGCTCGCTCTTTACCTCGTCGAGCCCGAGCCGCTTCGCCACATCCTCGCCCACGGCGCGGATATCGCCGGTGAGCATCACGGTCTTCTTCACACCCGCGCGGCGCATCGCGTCGATCGCTTCCTTCGCGCCGTCCTTGACGATGTCGCAGATCAGGATATGTCCGGCGTACGCTCCGTCGATCGCGACATGCACGATCGTGCCGACACTGCGGCACGCAACGCTTTCGCAGCCGATCTCACGCATCAGCTTTTCGTTGCCGACAGCGATCTCTTTTCCGTCCACGCGCGCGATCACGCCCTTACCGCTGATCTCGCGCACATCCGACACGCGCCCGGTATCCGGCTCCTTTCCGTAGGCGGCGACCAAACTGCGGCTGATCGGGTGGGTCGAATAGGCCTCGGCGTGCGCCGCGTATTCAATCAGCTTCCGGTCCTCAAGCGGCGAATGATGCACGCCGCTGACCTCAAAGCTCCCTTTTGTCAGCGTCCCGGTCTTGTCCATCACGACCGTCCGTACCTCAGAGAGCGTTTCGAGATAATTCGAGCCCTTGACCAGGATACCCTGGGCGCTCGCGCCGCCGATCCCGGCAAAAAAGCTGAGCGGGATGGAAATGACAAGCGCGCAGGGGCATGAAATGACCAGGAAGGTCAGCGCACGGTATAGCCAGGTAGAAAACTGTGCCTGGTGGCCAAGCAGCACGCTCGTGAGCGGCGGCAGCAGCGCCAGCGCCAACGCGCTGAAGCACACGACAGGCGTGTAAATGCGCGCGAACTTGGAGATGAAGTTTTCCGACTTTGATTTCCGCGAGGTCGCGTTCTCGACGAGATCCAGGATCTTGGAGACCGTCGACTCGCCGAATTCCTTTGTTGTACGGATCTGCACGGCGCCGGACAGATTGATGCAGCCGCTGATGACCTCGCTGCCCTCTTTTGCTTCGCGTGGGATACTCTCGCCCGTAAGCGCGGCCGTATCGAGCGAGGTCTCGCCCTTGACGATCACGCCGTCGATCGGGATCTTTTCGCCGGGCCGCACCAAAATCACCGAGCCGACCGCGACCTCGTCGGGATCGACCTCGCTGATCTCGCCGTCCTCGCCGAGGAGATTGGCGCAGTCGGGGCGGATGTCCATCAGCGCGCTGATGCTGCGACGGCTCTTGCCGACGGCATAGCTTTGAAACAGCTCGCCGATCTGATAGAACAGCATGACCGCGACGCCCTCGGTATATTCGCCGAGCGCGATCGCGCCGACCGTGGCGACAGCCATCAAAAAGTTTTCGTCGAAAGGCTGCGCGTTTCGGATTCCCTTGACGGCCTTGATCAGAATGTCATAGCCGACGATCAGGTACGGCACCATGAACAGCGCGAAGCGCAGCCAGCCCTTGAGGGGCAGGAACAGCAGCACCAGAACGATCGCGGCTGCGGCAAGGATCCGCCACAGCATTTTTTTCTGCTTTTTGCTCATACCGCTCACCTCCCGCAGCCTGCCGCGCTCAAAAATCGATCTCGCAGTCGCTCTCCACCTTGCGGCAGTTCTTCAGCACGCGCTGCATCGTCTCTTTTTCGTTCGCGCCTTCATCAAACGAAACGGTCATTTTCAGCGTCATGAAGTTGACAACGGCGTCTTTCACCCCGTCTGTCTTTTTGGCAGCATCCTCCATCTTCTGTGCGCAGCTGGCGCAGTCCACTTCGATCTTGTAGCTCTTTTTCATGCTGACATCCTCCACAATCCATTCATATGAACAATCGTTCATTTGTTCAAGTCATATTATACGCCTTTCTTTTTCCTTGTCAAGTACTTCTAATCAGACGTTTTATCGTTATTCGATAAATTTTAGTTGACTTACGATAACTTTGGTGATATGCTTATCTCGCATGCAAAAGGAGGATGGTTTTATGCTTCGGATATCCAAAAACGCATCTGTCACTGTTTCGATCGTTCTGACAGCGCTGTTCTGTGCGGTCCTGCTTGCCTCGGCCTTTATTCTGCCGGACTTTGTGCAGCTGATCGCATCGGCCGCGCTACGCCCGCTCGCTCTTCGCGACGGGATCGTCATTCTGGTCTCGGGCTATCTGATCCTGTTCTTTGCGCTGCTCGCCGCATTTGCGCTGATCCGGCTGCTGTTTTTGGTGCGCGTCGGCAGCGTATTCACCGCAAGGGCCGTTTCGTACATCCGCAGCGTCAGCTGGTGCGCGTTTGTGATCGCGCTCATTTTTCTCGGCATGACCTGGTATTATCTTGTCGCACTCGTGCTCGCCTTCACGGCCGCACTGCTCGGGCTTTGTCTGCGCGTGGTAAAGAACGTGATCGAGGAGGCCACGGTCATCAAGTCGGAAAACGATTTGACGGTGTGAGGTGGGGCTATGATCGTGATCAATCTCGACGTCATGATGGCCAGGCGGAAGATGTCGCTCGGAGAGCTTTCCGAAAAAGTCGGCATCACGCTGGCCAATCTCTCGATCCTGAAAAACAACAAGGCAAAGGCCATCCGTTTCTCCACGCTCGACGCGATCTGCAGAGCGCTCGACTGTAAGGTGGAGGATATTCTTGAATACAAGGAGGATCCTTGATGGAAGAAAACTCTTCCCTTTCCCCTGCTCCCATTTTCTCGGAGGAAGCCGCTCCCGCGGCTGCCGCATCCGTCCCAGCGGCGGAGAACGCCCCGCCTCCCGCTTATACGGGAAAGGAACGCGCCCTCGCCTGGCCGCTTCTTCTCGCGGGCTATTTCTTCTGGCGCGTTTTCCCCATGTCTCAAAAGCCGCTTGGAGCAGTGCTATATCTGCTGTCTCTTTTTGTGCTCTTCTTCGGTTTCTTTTTACGCGGGAGAATGCGCTTTGGCGCCGTGCAAAAGCTCGTTGCCCTCTCCGCGCTGCTCGCAGCAGCGGCGGCGCTGCTTTGGGCCAACCGCTTTCTTTCCTTTATCTGCTTTATCTATCTGATGGCGGCCTCCGTCTATCTTGTATACGCTGCGACCGGCAATACGCTTGAAGACGGGCTCAGCCCGCTCGTCGGCGCCGATCTTGTCCGCGCCTGGCTGATCTATCCGTTTTCCTCGTTTGCAAAGCTCTTTCCCGCGCTTTCCCCGAAAGGCGGAAAGGGCGTCGTTAAAACGGCGCTGAAGGTGTTTCTCGGGCTGTTTCTCGCCGTGATCCCCACCTTTGCCGCGCTCTCCCTTCTGTCTTATGACAGCGGCTTTTCCGCGCTTGTAGACAGGCTGTTCTCGTTTGACAGTGAAAAGCTCGTCGAAAACCTGCTGCGGCTCGTTTTCGGCATTCCGGTCGCGATGTATCTCTTCGGTCTCTATCACTCCTCCGTTTCGGGCTCGTGCAGTGAAAAGCTGAACGCGGAGAGCTGCCGCTTGCGCGCCGAGCGGCGTCGCGTGCTCCCCTTTATCACAGCCGCGGCGGCTGTTCTGCCTTTGCTCATGATCTATGGCGTGTTCTTTTTCTCCCAGTGGTCGTATTACACGGCGGCCTTTTCCGGTGTGCTGCCGCAGGGTGTGGGCTATGCAGAATATGCGCGCGAGGGCTTTTTTCAGCTCTGTGCCGTCGCAGGCATGAATTTTTTGATTCTGCTTGGCATATTGCGTTATGTAAACCGCAAAAGGCCAGTCCTGCTTCGGACTTTGTGCATTGTGCTGGCGCTTTTCACGCTGATCCTGCTCGGCACGGCCGCGTCGAAGCTGTGGCTGTATATCGCGCGCTACGGTCTGACGCAGGATCGCGTCTACGCCGCCTGGTTCATGGGGCTGCTCGCGGTGCTGTTCGTGCTGATGATCGTCGGGCAGTTTGTCCCTTCATTCAAGACGCTTCTGATCGCGCTGGCTGTGACGGTCGCGCTGTATCTTGCCTTTGCTCTCTCCGGCCCCGACCGCTGGATCGCGGAATACAATGTCGGGCGGTACCTCAACGGGACTGCCGGGGAGATCGACGTCGATATGCTATGCGAGCTCGGCGACGACGCCGTCCCCTCGCTCGTCAGGCTCGAATCCTTCCTTTGTCAGAAGAACGGCGGCGTCCGTCCCGATGTAGAGGGAAGCTATTGGTACAACTTTGAAGACGGCTCCTACGAGCGGCTCGTGCTTGCGCTACACGACAGAGGACTCGAGAAAACGCCGTTTTTCAGCCGGACGCTCTCTTCCCTCATCGCGGAGCGCTCTCTGCGCCGCGCGGGCTTTGTTCCCGGCTTTGAGGCGGATGAGGATAAGATCACGCTGCAGATCCAGCTCGACCTGCAGGAGGATATCGGTCTGTTTCTGTGTGAGGCCGAAGCGCCCGGATTCCATGTCACCGACGGGCAGGCCAACGCCGACCGTTCGCTGATCCGCCGCGACGAGCTCTTGTATGACAGCTTTACCCGCTGGCAGTTTATGGACCCGGACGAGCCGAAGGAGATCACCCTGCGTTTTTCCGTTATAACGGAATATGCGGATCCGAATTTTGAAAACCACTATCCCGCCGAACTGACCTTTGTGACAGATCCCGTCACGATCAGCGCACGCTTTGGCGATACCGTCCGGATCATCGTCCACGGCGGACGAGATTCCGGATATTGGGTTGAGCTCGCAGGTTGATTTCGCTCTTTGTTTCTCTATTCAAAAAACGGCAAAAAAGGTGAGATCCGACGGATCTCACCTTTTTATATGGTTTATTATGCTTACTTGAACGCGACCATCGTGTTCGCGATCGTCATGGTGGTCATCAAAATCGCGTTGAGGAAGGCGGGCGTCCAGATGTTGCCGGTCTTCTTATACAGGTTGCGCGAGATAATGGCCGCGATGGACAGCGTGGGCACCATGGCCACGAGCACGATGCCGGACAGAGCCGAGCCGGGCTGAGCCGCAACGCCTTTGGAGAAGAGCGTAATGTACTGCACCGCCAGCCACAGGATCGGGCCGCCCGCGTTGAGCAGGATGGCGAGCAGATAGCCCTTGCCTCCCTGGAGTCGCTCGGTATTGGTGTTCACGGTGATGCCGGCCGTGGAGATGATGTAGAACAGCAGGAAGGTCGGCAGATAGCGCAGGATCGCCGGGATGATCGAGGCGTCAAAGGTTTTGAACGCGAAGGTCCAGATACGGAAGTCCGCCTTGAACAACGCATCCATCAGCCACAGCACCGCATAGGCGATCACGATCGTGACAAGCGCCGTGCAGAGGCCGGCGATGATGGCCGTCGGCTTGAAGCTGACGCCGTAGTTTTCAAAGCTCGCTCCCTCGCCGCGCTTCATGCAGACGTAAACGGCCGAGAGGATCGTAAGACTCATCAGCGCGCAGCCGATCGTCCAGTAGGCGATGCTGTTGACGCCGGGAGCGGTCCAGACGGCATAGTCCTGATACATCGGGAGCTTCGCGATCAGCGCGAGCAGCGCGCCGCTGACCGTGAGGCAGACGCCGCCGATGATCGCGCCCTTCCCCTGCTTTTTGGCAATGGCAAGGCAGAGGGCAGCAAAACCGCCGACCGCCGCGACAATGCCGGCGTAGAACAGCACCATGACGCCGGGGCTGCCCGCGCCGCCGTCCATGAGCGGGGTAAAGAAGATCGCCGGGAGCAGGATCGCAACGATCAGGATCAGCCAGGTCGCAATGCGTTTGCCGCCCTGCGGGGCTTTTGCGACTGCCAGCTCGCCGGTCTTGGCCAGCTTGAAGAACGGGAGCTCGATCAGGATGCCGGCGAGGACGACGATCAGCATGATGAAGCCGACGAGCGCGACGCACTCAAAGCCTTCCTTCCACTGCCAGACCTGGCTCGCGGGGGCGATATCCTTCAGCATCGAGGCATATTCGGCAAAGGCCGTCTGGTAGAAGGAGATCGCATAGGCCGTTGTTGTGGCCGAGAAGTGGTTCCACGGGTGGGTCTGCGCCGGCTCGTAAATGATGCGGCGGCCGCCGTCCGCGGTGTCATACCAGGTGTTTGCCTGGGCCGGGGCGCTCTGCTGCAGGAAGGTCATGCCGTCGGGCGTGGAGACATAGTCCTTGTGACGGACTGTGCCGCCCTCGACGGTGGGATCGTTGAAAAAGAACTCGTCATACTGGGCGCAGACCTTGCCCATCGTGCGGCCGCCGCCGAGCGCGTCAGCCGTCGCGGCGTCGACGCCGACAAAGGACGTGTACATAAAGTCAGAGCCCTCGGACAGGCCGCAGGCAACCTTGCGCACACCGCTCTCGGCAGCCTGCATCTCGTCAAAGGCGAGCGCGAGCGTACTCGAGAAGCCACCCATCGAGTGACCGGTCACACCGATCAGGCCGTTGCCGTTTTCGTCCTTGAGCACATAGGGCTGGTCGTACATATACTGTACGGCGTCGTTCATGGAGTTGGCCCAGAACGGCAGCCAGACGCCGAAGAAGCTGGTGTCGGAATAGACGCTGTGGTCGAGTGCGGAGTGACCGTGGTCATACTGGTCCAGCGCCAAAACAACGAAGCCGCGCCGCGAAAGCTCGATCGCGTTCGCATCCTGCATCTCCGCGGAATTGAGATAGCCGTGGGTCACGATGACCGTGGGCTTGGGGTTGTCCGCCGAAGCGTCCTTCGGCATATAGAGCAGACCGCTGAGACGGCCATGTCCTCCGTCGAAGGAAATGCGCGTCACCTTTGTCGCTCCCACGCCTGTGTTGAACAGGCCGGCAAGCGCGCTGCCAAGCAGGATCAGCACAATTGCGACGCAAAGCAGCGTTTTGGTTTTCTTGCTGAGCTTCATTTCACTCTTCCTTTCTCTTTTTTCCCATCATGGATGGGCATCCGTTTTGTTTCCGTTGGAAACTATGTGAGCATTATACCTCCATGTTCACCAAATTGCAAGACCAATTACATTTATTTTTTTGTTGCTCCTTTCCATTTTTTCTGATAAAATATCATTTAATCGAAGGGAGGTCGTCCCATGAAGCTTTCCTGGATGGGTCAGTACCGCGACGTCGTCGATGCGCTGATCCACTATTGCAATATTTACGCCGCCGCCTACAAGATCGAAAAAATGGAATACAAGGGCGTGCGCTATTCCTATTCTCAGATCCAGGTGCTGGAGTATCTGCTGGAAAACGAAGAGCGCAACGAGAACATGTCCGCGATTGCCGCGCGTCTCGGAATCACGCGCAGCAACTTCACCAAGATCGTCAACCGCCTTGTCGCAAAAGGCCTGCTGGAAAAGGACTATCTCCCCGGCAGCAGAAAAGCGCTGAAGATCACGGTCAACGCCCTCGGGCGCGAGCTGTATGACGCCTATGCCCGCGATATTCTGCGCTGGCACTTCTCCCCCATGTTTGCCGAACTCGACCGGCTCGATCCTTCCGACTACGCTGCGATCCATGACGCGCTTTATGCGGCCATGGGCGGAAGTTCCTATCTTGAAGAGGCCGAGACGCAGAAGCGAAGCTGATCAGTTCGCTTCTGCCGTAAAACAAGGCTGCGTGTCTTGCTTGACACGCAGCCCTCTTCTTTTGTTTTTCAGCATTGCTTCATAACGCGGATGAAAAACTCAACCGCGCGGCATGCCGTCTCGAGCCGGATATGCTCGTTGTTGCCGTGGATCGTGCCGCGCTCTTCTTTTGTCAGATCCATTGCCGAAAAGCGATACACTCTGTCGGAAAGATCGCGGTAATGGCGGCTGTCGGAGCACTGGACCATCAGATAAGGTGCGACCAGACAGCCTTTCCATGTATCGGCCACCGCGCGCGAGACGCGCTGCCATCCTTCACAGTCAGTGCGGGAGATGGGGCTGGGCTCAAAGGACTGCTGTACCTTCAGTGAGATCTCCTTGTCCTTGACCGTATCCCGGATTTTCATCAGGACGCTCCGCACGCTGTCATGCGGGTTGAGACGCAGATTCGCCACCATCACAGCCGAGGGCGGGATCACGTTTGGCGCCTTGCTCCCCTGCATCTGGGTAAAGGCCACCGTCGTACGCAGCAGCGCGTTGAGTTCGCCACCCTGCTTTTTGCAGAGCAGATCCAGCACCCAGCCGAAGCACCAGAGATTGGCAAAGATCATGCGATACAGGAAGGTCGAATGACGTCCGAGCGTGTCGAACATTTCAAGCGCCGGTTTGGTGAAGCGGGCCTTGAAGGGGTGGTTTTCGATCCGCGCACAGGCGGCCGACAGCTTCCCGATCGGCGTGTGGGGCGCGGGCGCCGAGGCGTGACCGCCCCCGGATGAGACTGAGAACTCCAGATTCATCAGTCCTTTTTCCGCAATTCCGATCAGCCCGCAGGGCTTGCTGACGCCGGGAAAGACATTCTCAACGACGGCGCCGCCCTCGTCCAGGACGAATTCAGGCTCGATCCCGCGTTCCTTGAAGTACTCAACGATATGCACCGCGCCGTCACCATTGACCTCTTCCCCGCCGGAGAAGGCAAAGTACACGTCGTTTTGCGGCGTAAAGCCCGAGGCGATCAGATTGTCCGCGGCGGACAGGATCCCGTTGAACGTGACCTTGGTATCAAGTGTTCCGCGCCCCCACATGGCGCCGTCCAAGATGGTGGCTTCGAAAGGCGGCACATCCCAGTTCTCCTCTTCCACCGGGACAACGTCATAATGTGCCATCAGCACGGCTGGCTTGCCGTTTCTCTGCCCCTTCCAGCAGAAGAGCAGTCCCCGGTCCGGAAGGCGAAGCATTGGACAATGTGCGTTCACATGCGGATACAGCTTCGGCAGGAGGGCAATGAGCTTTTCAAACTCAGCATCGTCCTCCTCCCCGGGGTCATAGCTGGATACCGTGCGGCACCGCACAAGCTCCCCCAATGCCCGAAGAGCCGCCTCCGCGTCAAAGCTGACCGCTTCCGGCTCACTTTGCGCAGCTTCCTTTGGGCGGAAAAGCGCCGTGCGGATCAGGAGTACAGCCACAAGCACTGCGAGCAGGCAAAGAATGATCCATCCGATCATCACAGGATCCCCCTTTTATACAAAATGCGTGAGACACCTAGGGTAAAGAGCACGCCCACAGGCACCATGATGCCTACCGTGCCCGCGTTGAGCGCCGGGATCGCGATGAAGAGCACAAGCATCAGCAAAACGGGCGCCACCGCGATCTTCCAGTTTTTCGAGATAAAAACGACGCCGAGCGCGCCGAACAGTGCAGGGAGGATCTGGGCAAATGCCGGTGCAAGAGCCGGTGCGTTCAGCAGCGGCGTAAGCGGCGTGATAAGCACTACGCCGAGAATGATGATCAGCGTCGTCACAATGCTCGACACGGCGATCGCGATCGTGGAAACGATTTCTCCTTCCTCTGAATTGATGCTGACACCGGCCTGATCAAGCGCGTTGAGGGCAACCGGCAGCTTGAGGTTGGAAATGTTCCCCGTCACGAAGGACAGATACGAGCCTCCTGCGCCGAGCATCGGCACATACGTCACCGTCTCGATCGCACCGACAGCCCAGTACATCGGTGCCGTTGCAAGCAGACCGAGCGCAAAGCCGTGCCAGTCCGGCATCGTGCGATAGATCAGCGCGACAACGACCGGCGCCAGCAGCAGGATCACAGCCACAGAGATATTCCAGATGCGCCCCTCCCGGTGGACGGAGCGGAGATAAGCGGATTCCTGTCTCATTTTTTCTCCTCCTCTCAGCCCAGCCAGGCCGTGAACGGCACGGCGCTTGCCATGCCCGCGATCAGGCTGACAGGCAGAGCATAATCAGCCAGCACGCGCAGCCCTTTTTTCTTCGAAGCAAGACCGAGCGCCGTCATGACAAGGGCTGAAACGGTCATGACGCACACAGGGATCAGTCCGGAGAGGTCACCGTGAAAAACCCCGGAGAAGTCGCAGAACACATAGCCGATAAAGGCCGAGATCATGCCGATGAACATCGAGGCGGAAAAGATCTCTCCCCATTTTTTATCGCGGTTTTCCAGCGTGATCATGCCGTTTAGGAGCCTCTCGCCGATGAGCGGAACCAGCCAGATACCGATCATAATGCTCACGGTCATAACCGCGGCGATCGTAACATATTGCTGCGCTGTCAGCGAGCTGACCTGTCCGAAGGTGAGGCCCATCGCGCTCTCGGCGTTCGTTGCTGCGATCGTTTCATAGGAAAGATTGCCCACAACGCTGAGGCGAAGCCAGGGCAGCGGGACACCCAGATCTTTCGAAAGCGTAATGACGCTGATCACGATCGCCGCCGCGGGTGCGATCGTAAAGACCGCCGCGGTGCGCGCCGTTCTCTTAAGCTTTTTCATATCCATCCCCAGCTCCCGCGCGCGCCGCCAGGCTTTGATCAGGAAGCAGATCGACTGTGCCAGCACGACCGTCACGGCAACCCCCGCCACGAGAAACAGGATCGGGCTGTTTACGTTAAAATCCATATGCAGGCCCCCTTTTGTTTAACTAAATATTACTTTAAATCAAAATAGAATTCAAGCGTTTTCTTTCAATTCCGCGCCAGCTTTTGGGTGACAACGCTCCTGCGGCGTGGTATACTGAAAAAAAAGAGCAAAAGAGGATACGGATATGGAAACACGGCAGCAGGCCATCGACGCCTGTCTGGAAATGCCAGGGGCGTATGAGGACTATCCCTTCGACGACACGAACTATACCTGCATGCGCCACGGCTCAAACAAAAAGATCTTCGCCCTCATCTTTGAATACAACGGGCATATCTGGATGAACGTCAAGAATGACCCCGCCTGGGGCGACTTCTGGCGCCGAGAGTTTGCCTCGATCGTTCCGGCTTATCATATGAACAAGCTGCACTGGAGCGGGATCATTCTCGACGGCACCGTGGATGAGGATGTGATCCGCCGCATGATCACCGACAGTTATGATCTGACGGCGCCGCATATGAAGAAAAAATACACCGAGGAATTTTAGGTTAATTGCCATGGATGAGAAAAAAAACGGGAAACTTTATATTGTCGCAACGCCGATCGGCAACTCGCGCGACATGTCCCCCCGCGGCCGGGATATTTTAAGCTCGGTCGACCTTATCGCAGCCGAGGATACGCGCCGTTCGATGGTGCTTCTCGGCAAGCTGGAGATCCGCAACAAGCTCATCTCCAACCACAAATTCAACGAATATGGCAAAGCGCGCTATTTTGTTGATGAGATGCTTGCGGGCAAAAGCATCGCCGTCATCACCGACGCCGGCACGCCATGCATCTCCGACCCCGGAAACGAGCTGATCCGCGCCGCGGTCGAGGCGGGGATCGATGTGATCGGCGTGCCCGGCTGCTGCGCTGCGGTCACAGCCCTGTCGGTATCGGGCTTTGATCTGTCCAGCTTTCTCTTTTACGGTTTTTTCCCCCGCGAGAACGCCGAGAGACGAAAGCTGCTTGAAAAGCTGCGCCGCGGTGACACGCGCACCTTTGTCTTTTACGAAAGCCCAAA
Source organism: Clostridiales bacterium UBA6981 (assembly GCA_002450075.1). Lineage (GTDB taxonomy): Bacteria > Bacillota > Clostridia > Oscillospirales > Oscillospiraceae > Limivicinus. Next base: position 34,909 of record DJYJ01000009.1, on the reverse strand, counting down.
GCGCATTATGGGGCTTGTCGATTTCTTTATTGACAGCGAGGCCGGCGTACGGATGTGCCTGTGCAACGACCTGACAAAGCTCCATGAGATGAGCTTTCGCGGTACGCCCGCGGAGGTGAAGGAAAAGCTGCTCGCCAAGGGCAATTATGAAAAGGGCGAGTACGCCGTTGTGATCGAGATCGAAGAGGGCTATCTCTTCACCAAGACCGAGCATACCGTCTCGGCCGAGGCGATGCTCGTCGATGCGATGGTCGCCAAGGGTGTCGGCGGAAAAGACGCCGTCGCCGCCGTGCTCGCGGACGAGAACAATTCTTACAGCAAGAACGAGCTAAAGGCCGCGCTGCTGAATCTGAAAAAACTTTTCTGACGGGAGGCATTGCCATGCCTTTACTGCAAACCGAGCTTGTCTCCGCTCTGCCGCAGCTTGTCAAAGCCGTCTTTTCCCAGCCGACCGACGGCGCGGAATATGCCCGCGTCACCGTCCGTCCCGTTCAGCTCGGGCAGAAAGCTGCTTATCAGGCCGAGGGGATCCGTGACAACAAGGCTTATCATTTCAACTTTGGCGAGGACGCCCTTCTCCGCTTTGCCGCCGACACGCTCGACGGCCGCTTTCGCCAGATCCTGCTTGTCCGAACCGACGGCTCTGCCCAATACATTCTGCGGCGCGACGGAACTTATAAGAAAAGCGGAAAAGCTTCTGTCCCCCGCCCCGGCGGCGCTGCCGCCCTCGCGCATGACAGGGAAAAGCGCTATCTGCTCGCCGAGGGGGAAAACATCCCCGCGCTGGTGGACCTGGGCGTCTTCACACCGGAGATGCACATCGTCAAGGCCAAGTATGACAAGTACCGCCAAATCAATCGCTTTATTGAGCTGATCGACGATACCTTTTCCTCTGTCGAGCCGGGAGATCTGACTGTGATGGACTTCGGCTGCGGCAAACCCTATCTGACCTTTATCCTCTATTACTATTTTGCCGTCAAGCGCGGCTTTGCTGTGGACATGATCGGCTATGATCTCAAGTCCGACGTCGTCGAGCGCTGCAACACCATCGCCGCCAAGTACGGCTATACCGGGCTGCACTTTGAGGTTGCAGACGTATCCAGGGACAAGCTGGCCGAGCGTAAGATCGATCTTCTCGTCACGCTGCACGCCTGCGATACCGCAACAGACTATGCCCTTGATTATGCTGTGAGGCATGGCGCGAAGTATATTTTTTCCGTCCCCTGCTGCCAGCACGAGATCAACTCCTCCATCCGCAAGGGCGGCGATCTCGATATTCTGCTCAAGCACGGCATTCTCAAAGAGCGGCTCTCTGCGCTGCTGACCGACGCGATCCGCGCCGATGTTCTGGAGGATCTGGGTTATTCTGTCGATCTTATCGAGTTTGTCGACTTTGAGCACTCCCCGAAAAACCTGATGATCCGTGCCGAGCGCCGCCACGCACCGCGTGAGAAGAATATGCCCCGCTGCCGTGAGCTGGCCGAGACATACGGCTTTTCGCAAACTTTTCTTGCCTTGACAGAAGGGTCGAAAAAAAACGAGCCCTGATTGGGGCATGGAAAAGGTTGTTATACGCGAAAGAATACGCCGCCGATCGAACAGCAGTCCGGCCGGCGGCGTATTCTATCTTCTGTTATCGGCGGAAGTACTTCAGCAGTCCGTCGAGAGCTTCGTTCAGTCTTTCAATGTTTGAGGCAAAGCTGTCCAGCCCGCTGTCCTTCAGCTTCTGCAGCAATACCCGCGCCTGCTGCGAGGTCTCGCTGAGACTCTCCATGGTCTCCTTGAATTTACCGACCGTTTCCTCGTCAAACTGGTCCAGGATCGTCTGTGCTTTTTCCATTGTACCGCGGATCTCGATCATGCTCTCATTCAGCTGCCGGATCGGCGCCATGATCTTTGGGATATAGACAAGCGCAAGAATGGCAACGAGAAGCAGCAACACCGCAACCAGACAGATTTTGACCCTGCTCATCCTCTCGGCTCGCCGACCCTGCAGGACCAGCTCTTCGAGCAGTTCATGGTCGGTCATATTTCCGATGTTTTTTGGCATGTCTCTTCCTCCTTGCTTGAATGTTTGACCGTATCATAGCATATCCTCGGCTTCCGGGCAAGGCTTCTGCTAAACCTTTTTCTTGCAAAGCAGTTTACATAATTTTCACTCTTGCGAGCATTCGTCTTTGCCTTGACAGGTTATTTAGCCGGGAATAAAATAGAAATGAGAAAAAAGTTTGGGGAGATGCATATGTCGGAGATCAGGATCCACCTTCTGCGCTGCGGGTCGATCGCTCTTTCTCGCGATGCTCTTTTCGGCGGCAGAGAGGGGCTTTCTTCCGTGCTTATGCCGGCGGTCGCGCCGCAGACGGCGCGGATTACGCTCCCCTGCTACTGTTATCTTATTGAGCATCCGAAAGGGCTTATTCTGGTTGACACAGGAGTTGGCCGTGAATTTTCCCCTGGCGGCGTATTCGACGCCAAGGCCTCCTCGGCACTGATCGGAAAGGCGCTGACCGCCTATCTCCATCCGTCGGTCGCGGCCGGCGAGAGCATCTCCGAGCAGCTTTCGTCCCGCGGCCTGAAGCCTGCCGATCTCGACCTCGTGCTGTTGACACACCTTGACGCCGACCATGTCGGCGGATTACACGAGCTGCACGGGGCAAAGCGGTTTCTTCTGCCGGAGGATGAATATTTCTGGTCGTGCCGTACCGTGTACAAGCTGCGTCAGCCCCGCTCGCTCTGGATGGACATGCCGCTCGAGCGCTTCTGGTATCGCGGCTCCTCGCTCGGCACCAACCGCTGGGCATACGATCTGTTCGGTGATGAGAGCGTCATGCTGATCAATCTCCCCGGGCACACAGACGGACTGTGCGCGGTGATGATCCGAAACGGCAGGTCCTTTGTCCTGCTCGCCTCCGATGCCGCGCTCTGCCGTGAAAATCTGGAGACGCAAACGCCTCCCGGCTTTTATTTTGACAAGCAGCTCGGAAAGAAGGCGCTCGCTTATCTCTCGTCGCTCTCGCTTGAAGATGGATGCGAGGGTATCCTTCTCTCGCATGACCGTCATGAAACGCGCACGCTGATCACGCTGGGCGCGCAGGCCGCAAACGGATGACGCCAAACAAACAGGAGGAAACGAAATGACCTTTGCTTTCAATCATTTCAACTTTAACGTTCTGGATCTTGAGCGCTCACTGAAGTTTTATGACGAGGCGCTCGGGCTGAAGGTCGTGCGTGAAAAGAGAGCCGCTGACGGCAGCTTTATCATCGACTTCCTCGGCGACGGTGCGACCGGATTTCAGCTGGAGCTGACATATATGACCGAGCGCACAGAGCCCTATGACCTCGGCGAGCAGGAATACCACCTCGCCTTTGTGACGGACGACATGGCCGCCGCTCACGAAAAGCACGAGAAGATGGGCTGCATCTGTTTTGAAAACCCCGCCATGGGCATTTATTTTATCGAGGATCCCGACGGATACTGGATCGAGATCGTTCCGAAGCGGTAAAATTCCCAAAAAACGTCATTCTGTTTTGTGCCGAATGACGTTTTTCTTTTCACGGTTTGTTTTTTGTCCGTCGACGGCGTACAATACAAGACAGCGTTTGAAATCTTTTTCAACGGAGGATCACACACATGGAACTCGAGCTGAAAGAATTTGAACAGGCGCAGGAGCGTCTCAAACCGATCCTGCATCACACCGAGCTGGACCTCTCCTCCACCTTTTCCGGCATGACCGGCGGAAAAGTTTATCTGAAATGTGAAAACCGCCAGAAGACCGGCTCGTTCAAGATCCGCGGTGCCAGCAACAAGATCGCCGCGATGGTCGAGCGGGGTGAGACCTGCTCTGTCGTCGCCTCCTCAGCCGGTAACCACGCGCAGGGCGTGGCCTATGCCGCCAAAAAATTCGGCATCCCCGCCACGATCGTCATGCCCAAGGCCGCACCGATCGCCAAGGTTCAGGCCACAGAGGGGTATGGCGCCAGGGTCGTCCTGGCAGGCGATTGCTATGACGATGCCTATGCCCGCGCCTGTGAGATCTGCCGGGAGGAAGGGGCGACCTTCCTCCACCCGTATAATGATCTCGAGGTCATTGCCGGCCAGGGAACGCTCGGCATGGAGATTCTGGGCGATCTCCCGGCCGTGGATATCGTGATCGTCCCGGCTGGCGGCGGCGGTCTGCTCGCCGGTGTCTCCGCCGCGATCAAGCAGCTCAACCCGCGCGTCAAGGTCTACGGTGTCCAGGCCGAAGGTGCGGACGCCATTGCACGAAGCTACCGCGAAGGAAAACTCGTCACGACCGAGTCTGCCTCGACGATCGCGGACGGCATTGCCGTCAAAGCGCCGGGCGATATCACGGTCGAACTCATCCGCCGCTATGCCGACGGGATCCTGACGGTATCCGATACCGAGATCGCCGACGCGATCCTGCTTCTGCTCGAGCGCTGCAAGCAGGTTGTCGAGCCTGCAGGTGCCACGCCGCTTGCCGCTGTTTTAAGCGGAAAACTCGACGTTGCAGGCAAGCGCGTTGTCTGCGTGCTCTCCGGCGGCAACATTGACGTCAGCTTTATTCAAAGCATCATCGAGCGAGGTCTCGTCGCCCGTCACCGTCGCATCAAATTTGTCGTCACAGTGGTCGACCGGCCGGGCAGTCTGCTGCAGATGCTCAGCGTCATCTCGTCCACCGGCGCCAACATCATCCAGCTTGAGCACGACAAGCTCAGCGAAGGGCTCAATCCCAACGAGACGAACGTCCACGTATCGCTCGAGGTCGGCGGAGAAGAGCACGGCAATGCCGTGATCCGCGCCCTTCGTGAAAAGGGCTATACCGTCGAATCCGAGATCTGATCGCAACGAATAGAAGGAGGTCATCCCATGAAAACCGTTTCCACTGAAAAAGCACCGGCCGCGATCGGCCCCTATTCCCAGGCTCAGATCGCCGGAGGCTTCGTCTTTGCTTCCGGCCAGATCCCCATCATCCCCGAGACCGGGCTCCTTGCCGAAGGGCTCGAGGCACAGGCCCACCAGGTATTCCGCAACATCACGGCGCTTCTCACCGCCGCGGGCAGCGACATCTCCAAGGCCGTGAAAACGACGGTGTTCATCAAGAATATGAACGACTTCGGCAAGATCAACGAGATCTACGCCCAGTATTTTACCGCCCCCTTCCCCGCCCGCTCCTGTGTAGAGGTCGCGAGGCTGCCGAAGGACGTGCTGCTCGAATGCGAGGTCATCGCCGAGCTGTAATCATCTCCGTCTCCTTGACATGCTTCAAAAACTTGATATAATAGGGCAGGAGTTTTCTCCTGCCCTATTATACATACATAAAGGATATGGAAAGATGGATAGATCCGAAAAGAAAAAAGAGCTGATCCGCTCGATCAAGTTTTTGCTGTTCTCGATCTCGGCCGGGCTGATCCAGATGAGCAGCTTTGCCCTGTTCAAGGAACTGCTGCATTGGCCGAACTGGCTGAGCTATCTGCTTGCCCTTGTTCTCTCCGTGTTGTGGAACTTCACGCTTAACCGCAAGTTCACCTTCAAATCGGCCAACAATGTCCCCATCGCGATGCTCAAGGTCGCGTGTTATTACGCTGTCTTCACGCCGCTGAGCACGCTGCTTGAGCGCACCCTGGCCGATTCCCTCGGCTGGAACGGCTATCTTGTCACGGCCATCAACATGGTCCTCAACTTTGTCACAGAGTTCCTGTATCAGCGCTTTTTTGTGTTTCGCGATTCGATCGACACGAGCGATTTGGCGAAAAAAGAGCGTGGAGAGGAATGATACGCAAAAGCAAAAAAGCGGTATGCTGCGGCATGCCGCTTTTTCTTATAAGAAATCTCTTTCCTTTGCCCGATGTTCTATGGTATACTGTAAAATTGTAATGATATGCAAAGCGTGCCCTCTGCGGTGCGCCGAAAGGTGAAAACTATGCCGGCTGAAGTATTGAGAGGCGCTCCGGTCGCCGAAGCGCTGAGTGAACAGTTGAAAACGCGCATCGCCGCGCTCGCGGAAAAGGGCGTCGTCCCCTGTCTCGGGATGATCCGCATCGGCGAGCGTCCGGGTGATCTTTCCTATGAACGCAGTGCCGCGAAGCGCTGTGAATCACTCGGGATCGCGCTGGAGAAGCATGTGCTTCCCGCCGGTGTTACGCAAGACGAGCTCATCGCCCTCATCGAGAAGATGAACAGCGACAGTTCCGTCCACGGGATCCTCTTTTTCCGTCCGCTGCCGCCGGAGATGGACGAGCGCAGAGTCTGCGACGCGATCGCCCCGGAAAAGGACGTAGACGGTATCACCTCGCGGTCAATGGCGGCTGTTTACGCCGGGGAGGAGCACGGCTTTTTCCCCTGCACTGCCCAGGCGGTGATCGAGATGCTGCGCTATTATGAGATCCCGATCTGCGGCAAACGCGCCGTTGTCGTGGGGCGCAGCCTTGTAACGGGCAGACCCGCCGCGCTGCTGTTACTGCGCGAGCACGCGACCGTCACCGTCTGCCACACGCGGACGGTCGATCTCGATGCCTTGACGCGCGAGGCGAACATCATCGTGACCGCCACGGGACATATCAATACCGTCACGGCCGGGCATCTTCGCCCCGGTCAGATCGTGATCGACATCGGCATCAACTATGACGAGGTGAGGCAAAAGCTATGCGGCGACGTGGATCACGACGCGGCCGAGCAGATCGTCGACGCCATCAGCGCCGTCCCCGGCGGGATCGGTGCCGTCACCTCAACGATCCTGGCCTCGCATGTCGTCGAGGCCGCGGAAAGGATGTCGGAATAACATGGAATATAAAGAGGCACTTGCCTATCTCGACGGCGCGCACTGGTTCGGAGCAGAGCCTTCGCTTCGCCGGATCTCTGAACTGCTCGACGCGCTCGGCGATCCGCAGAAGAAACTGAGATTCGTCCACATCGCCGGCACGAACGGCAAGGGAAGCTGCGCCGCAATGCTCTCCTCGGTTCTCCGCGCGGCCGGATACCGCACCGGATTATACACGTCGCCCTATCTCTACCGTTTTTCCGAGCGTATGCAGGTAAACGGTGAGGAGATCACGCCCGACGCGCTTGCCCGCTGCGTCGCCGCCGTCCGGGACAAGGCCGAAAAGATGGACGAGCATCCGACTGAATTTGAGTTGATCACCGCCACGGCCATGCTCTGGTTCGTGGAGGAAAAATGTGACGTTGTTGTACTTGAGGCCGGTCTCGGCGGGCGATTTGACGCGACGAACATCATCGAATCGCCGGAGTGCACAATCATCATGAATATCGGTCTTGACCATACGCACATTCTGGGCGACACGCTCGAGGCGATCGCCGGCGAAAAGGCCGGCATCATCAAGCCCGGCGTCCCCTGCGTCGCCTATGAGCAGGCAGATCCCATTCTGGAGGTCTTCCGCCGACGCTGTACCGAGCTTGGCTGCGCGCTAACCGTGCCGCGCTTCGATGCGCTCTCGGTGGAATTCGACAGTCTCGAGGGCCAGGTCTTTTCCTATCGGGGAGACCAGTTTGCGCTGTCCCTGCTCGGCGCACACCAGCGCCGGAACGCAGCCGTCGCGATTGAGACCGCAAGGGTGCTTACTGCCAGCGGCTGGAAGATCGAGCAGGATGCGCTGGAGCACGGTCTGTATGCCGCGAGCTGGCCCGGTCGGTTCGAGGTGTGCGCGGACGATCCGTATTTTATCGTTGACGGCGGCCACAACCCCCAGTGCGCCGAGGCCGTACGTGACAGCCTCCTGCACTATTTCCCCGAAACGCGCCGCGTGCTTCTGCTTGGCGTACTGCGGGACAAGGACTATGTCCGAATGGCCCAGATTCTCGACCGAGTAGCCGACGAATATGTCTGCACTGCGCCTGAGAGCTCCCGTGCGCTTCCGCCGGAGGAACTTGCCTCTGTCCTCCGTGGATTCGACAAACCCGTCACGGTATGTGACAGCGTCTCCGACGCCGTCTTCACGGCCAAAGACCGCGCGGGCGACAGCGGCATGGTCTGTGCCGCCGGCTCGGTATATCTGGCCGGAAGTGTACGCTATCAGCTTGGTATGTACTAAAAAAGGTGGGATTTCTATGTCTGCAAAGGATCAAAGCTTAGACGCTTTTCTCTCTGATCTCGCCTCGTCCCTCCCCTCGCCGGGAGGCGGCGGCGCCGCGGCTCTGTGCGGCGCGCTCGCGGCCGGGCTGGCTTCGATGGTCGTTGCGCTGAGCGCAGGCAAAAAACAATGCTTCGCCCATGAGGCGGAACTTTCCGAGCTTGGCATACGCGCGGAGGCGGCACGGCAGGAGCTCCTTGCGCTGATCGACGCGGACGCTGAGGCCTTTGCCCCTCTCTCCCGCGCTTATTCGCTGCCGAAGGACACGCCTAATCGTACCGAGATCCTTGAAAGCTGTTTGAGACAGGCCGCCTCCGCCCCGAAAAAGATCGCGGACGCCTGCTGTGAGGTGATCGAGCTGGCGGAGGGCTGTGCCGCGTGCGGCAGCCGCCTCGTCCTCTCTGACGCCGCTACCGCCGCCGTACTGGCAAAGGGCGCCTTACGAGGCGCTGTGATCAACGTCAAGGTCAACACCGCGCTCATGCGCGAAAGTCAATTTGCCGATGCTCTGTCGACAGAGCTGGAGGAAAAGGAACGCGAATACGCCGTCCGAGCAGATGCCGTCTGCGACGCAGTCGCCGTTGCGCTCGGATTTTGAGAGACGAAAGGTTGTGTCCCTCATGAAGATCACCAAAACCAAACGTCTGGCCCTTGACGCGATGCTCGCGTCCATGTTCGTCGTGCTAAGCCTGTTTTCGATCAATCTGCCGGGCATGAAGATCACGCTCGATTCCCTGCCGATCCTGATCGGCGCGGCGCTGCTCGGACCTGTCGACGGGCTTGCCGTCGGGCTTGTCGGCAGCTTTCTCAATCAGATGATCACTTATGGTTTTACCGTTACGACTCTCTTTTGGATCCTTCCTGCCGGGCTGCGCGGTCTTTTCGTCGGGCTGTATGCCAAGCGGCATGGCTTTTCCATGACGACGCCTCAGACGGTGTTCATCACCGTGCTGACCGCACTCTTCGTCACCGCGCTCAACACGCTCCTGCTCTATGTCGACAGCTGGGTCTATTCCTACTCCTATGCCGCCGCGCTCCCCACGCTGCTGCTGCGCATCGCCGCAGGCGTGATCACGGCCGTGGTTTTTTCCCTCATTCTTCCGCCGCTGCTCAAGACGCTTCGCCGCCTGTTTTTCTCCGACACACGGGCAGAAACTGACGATTGACAAGTCATCTCCGCGGGACTATCATAAGCTTGCGCCGCATCCGGCCTGACCGGAGCGACAGCAGAAAGGAATTGAATATGGAAAAGAAGACTGTTTCCACCCGTACGCTGACCGGGATGGCTCTGCTCACCGCCGTCGTGGTCATTCTCCAGTTTCTCGGCGCCTTCGTACGCTTCGGTCCGTTCTCGATCTCGCTGGTCCTGATTCCGATCGTCGTCGGAGCCGCGCTGTACGGTCCCCTTGCCGGTGCCTGGTTCGGCTTTGTATTCGGTCTGGTTGTTCTCCTCTCCGGAGACGCCGCCGCCTTCCTTGTCGTCAGCCCGCTCGGCACGATCCTGACCGTTCTGCTCAAGGGCTCGCTGGCCGGTCTGTGCGCCGGACTTGTCTACAAGGCTCTCTCCCGCTCCGATGCCAAGGTGCGCGGCGTCGATCTGGCGGTCGTCGCGGCTGCGATCGTCTGTCCGGTCGTCAATACCGGTGTTTTCCTGCTCGGCTGTCTTGCCTTTTTCATGCCTACGATCAGCGAGTGGGCCGCGGGTATGGGCTTTGAGAGTGTCGGCAGATACATGATCTTCGGTCTTGTGGGCGGCAACTTCCTCTTTGAGTTGCTGTTCAACATCATTCTCAGCCCGATCATCGTCCGTCTGATCCATATCGGCAGAAACCGCGAAAGAGTATAAGAAAACCACAGGCCGGAGCTTGAAAAAGCTCCGGCTTTTCCATGTTTTCCATTTATAAATTTTGCTTAAAAAGCGGGAATGTCCTTGTAAATTCTGTCGAAGTTTGCTATGATGAGCCATAAGGTGACATAATCCCGTCAACCTTTTTCCAAAGGAGATAAATAGAATGAAACTTACATCGAGGCGTCTGCTTTCGTTTCTGCTGATCCTCTGCCTGTTCACTGCCTTTTTGTCCGCTGCGGCTTTTGCTGTGGATTTGCCGGAAATCTCCTGTGATCTCGGCGCGGCGCTGAATTATACGATTCCTCTGCCCGAAGGTTCGAGCGCGACAGGCTTTGAGATCACAAGCGGCACGCTTCCCGCCGGCGTCCAGCCGACGCTTGCCGACGGCGCTGTGAAGCTGGTCGGGACGCCCTCTGCCTCCGGCAGTTACACCTGTGAGATGCGCATCACGACCTCCGTCGGCGACGAGACATACGCCATCATCATCCGTGTGACAGAGCTCGCCCCCACGCCCACGCCGGAAGTAACGCCCGCGCCCACGCCTGTTCCCACGCCGGAGCCCACACCAGCGCCCGTCGCCCCCACCATCACCAAGGATCCTACCGGAGAGACCGTTCTGGAAGGCGGCACCTGCTACTTTATTGCCTATGCCGACGACGCCATCGATATCATCTGGCGTCTTGAGAGCCCCGATGGGAAAACCTCCTATGATGCTAAGACTGTTGCTTCTCATTTCACTGGCGCTACCGCCGAAGGCTATAATCAGGACACGCTCAAGCTCAGCGGGATCCCATATGAGATGAACGGCTGGAAGGCTGTGTGCAAATTTGTCGGCCAGGGTAACACCTCCGCGTTCACAAAGGGCGCGGTGATCACGGTGGAGAAAAGCGGTCTGATGCGCCCGTCGATCACGAAGGATCCCTTCGTGACCTCCGATTCGGATACGCTGTCCGTCAGCGCCACCGATCCGAATGGCGGCACACTGTATTATCAGTGGTACAGCAGCAAGAACAACAGCAACATGAACTCTGACGGCGCCGACATCGCCATCACCGGCGCGACTTCCGCCACTTATGTCCCGCCCGAGACCGAGGGCACCGTTTATTACTACTGCAGCGTATGGAGCGTCAAGGACGGTGAAGAGAGCGATAAGTCCTTCTCCCGCGTTGCCGCCGTTTCCCACGTTGCCGCGACCACGCCGGAGCCGACCGTTGCTCCCACGCCCGCGCCCAGCAGCACGCCCGACGCTCCCTCCCCCACGGCGACCCAGTCGAGCCGCGCCTCCACCCAGCGCAGCAGCGCAAGCCGTTTTCTTCTTGTCCTTATGGGCGTTCTGATCCTTGCCCTTGTTGCCGCTGCCGTTTCACTTGTGATCATCTCCAAGCGGGAAAAGGAGCTTGATGAGGCCGATGATCGCAACGTCCGCGCCACCGCAGACAAGCAGGCTGTCGATGCGCAGCGCGCAGCCGCCAAGCCTAAAGCTTCTGTCGCCGCTCCTGTTTACCAGGGGGCTTCTCTTGATGAGGCGCGCGAGGCGCTGATGTCGAAAGAGCCCGAGGGTGAGACTCCCGCCGAAGATGCGAAGGCCGGCGCTGCCGACGTTGCATCCGATGATGCCTCTTCCGGTGAGCCAGAAAGCGTCCAGGCCGAGGATTTTGTCCTTGACGGATGGTACTGCAGCAAATGCGGCACCTTTAATCGCGGTTATACCTGCAAGACCTGCGGCGCGGCAAAGCCGAAGGACGCCGTCGCCTATGTCTGCGATCACTGCGGTTGGACCAATCCCGATCCCGCGCATCCCCCGCGCTTCTGCCCGGATTGCGGCGCTCCTTTCGCCGCCCAGGACAAGGGCGAATGATCCCGATCTATAACCGGGGCAGGAAGACTCTCCTGCCCCGGTTTTCTTTCTGTCCCTGTCAGTATTTGTTGACTTTACGCCGTACAGGAGATAAAATAACATGGTAACTTTGGCGAATATCGCTCTGTGTTCGTCATTTTTTATGCAAGGAGACACAAGATGAAAAGAATGATCCTGTCAGCTCTGCTGATTTCCATGTTCCTCTGCCTCTGCGCCTGCGGTCAGCAGGCTGCTACGGAGCACACGCCCACGCCTGCGCCGGTCGCCCCCGTGGTGACCTCAACGCTTCCCGGCGCCGACATCAGCGCCGCACCCGCTCCCGCGGAAGAGACGCCGGCCGCACCGGAATATGACGAGGAGAAATTCAACGCTGCGCTTGATTGTAAGGGCAAGGACGTTTCCGTGCTCTATGAGGCGATCGGCGAGCCCGCGGATTCCAGCTATGCTTCCAGCTGCCTCGGCAAGGGCGACGACGGCGAGCTGTATTACGACGGTTTTACCGTTGCGACCTATCGCGAGGGCGAAAACGAAACGGTTCGGGAAGTATATATCAATGAAGGTTGATCAGAAAGATACAGCAGGGGAAGCGATCGAGCAGGAAGCTGTCGCAAGAGAGACTGCCGCTTCAAATCCTGCAAAGCACACCACTGTGAATAAAAAGAAGAAGAGCGCAAGCGGTGAACTGGTTTTCTGGCGCATCACATCCAGCGTTCTGCTGCTCGCGGTGATCGTGCTCGCCGCGATGCTCTTCCTTCTCAAAGCGGGCACGCCCATCGTCTCCTGGGAAATGGAGCCGGAGACTGTTTCCGGATATACAGCCTTTTGTTACGCGCCCGTCGGTGAGCCGCAAGCCGTTGCGTCGGATGAAAACGGAATCGTTACACTTCCGCAGGGCCCGCAGATCGACGGATACACCTTCCTTGGCTGGAAGGACAGCGACGGCAATCCCGTTGGGGATAACACGGTAACGCTCTATGCCGACTCCGCCTACAGCGCCGAATATGCTGTCGCATTTCGCAACGATGGGATCTCTTCTCACCATGCCCCCTATCTTTCCATCAACTCCGAGGGCTGCTTCCGTCCCAACGGAAAGCTCAGCCGTGCGAGCGCGGTGAAGCTCCTGTATGACAGTCTTGACACCGAGCTTGAAGGCTCGGCCGAATTTGCCGATGTCGATCCTTCTGCCGAATACTATAAAGCCGCCGCTACGCTCAAGGATCTCGGCGTGATCACCGAAAGCCGCCTCCATCCCGATGATCCGATCAGCCGGGCCGAGTTGTTTGAGATGCTGTCTCATTTCTTCCCCAAGAGCAACGAACGCTATTTGTTTACCGCGATTCCCGAGACAGACGCGCGCTACCCTGCTTTCTGTCTGGCGATGGACCGCGGGTGGATCAGCGATCTGTCAGTATCCCCCGACGCCGATGTTTCCCGTGTGGAAGTGGCACATATCTTCAATCTGCTTCGCGGGCGTACACCGATGGCCAATGTCGATTACGCCATGGTCGGGACGATCCTGGATGTCTCCTTTGACGATCCGTATTTCGGCGACATCGTGGAAGCTGCCATAGCCCATGACGCAGAGATTACGGATGCCGGAGAGGTATGGACGTCAAGCGAGGCTCTGCCGCTTCTCGAGGCCGGCCGCTTCTTTATCGGCACTGCCATGCACTGCATCGATGACCGCGGCAGCGCTGTGGTAAACGGCTCGTATGACAACTTTGATTTCGGCCCTGACGGCGTGGTCACGACCGGTATGCCTGAGCTGGACCGGCTTGTTCAGGACGTGCTTATCGAGCTTGATCTCGATCCTTCCTCCATGGAGGGCGAGAGGATGCTCCGCACGATCTTCAATTACGTGACATATCACAACACGTATCTGCGTGACGGCGATCATCTTCATGAAGTGGGCGAAACAGGCTGGGAAAACGACGAGGCCTATAAGATGCTCACCACGCACACCGGCAACTGTTATAATTACGCCGCCGAGTTTTATGTGCTTGCCAGGGCGATCGGTTATGACGCTGTGATCTACAGCGGCACGATCGATCCTACCCAGCGCCCTCACGGCTGGGTGGAGATCGAGTTTGACGGCGAGCCGTACATCTTCGATACCGAGATCGAATTCAAGGAAGTCACCATCGGCGGCAGACATTCCAGCTATTTCAAGGTCCCCTATTGGAAAGCGGCGACCTGGTATTACAACAGAGGCGAAGAATAAGCTTTTCTGTTTCAACATCCTGAAAATCTATTATCGGAGGTTTGTGCCATGCCAGTATTCGATGAGTTTACCTTCCCCTCCAGCACCGGCGTCAACCGCATCCATGTCAAGACCTGCGTTCCCGACGGCGCGGTGCGCGGCGTCGTACAGATCGCGCACGGCATTGCCGAGCACGCCGGGCGCTATTCCGATTTCATGGCCTTTCTCGCCGAGAACGGCTTTGCTGTCGCGGCGGATGACCACCTCGGCCATGGCAAATCGATCGAGAAAGAGGAAGACAAGGGCTTCTTCGCCGAGAACGACGGCTGGTGGCGTGTGGTCGACGATCTGAAAACGATCCATGACACGATGAAAGCAAAGTACCCCAATGTGCCCTATGTATTCTTCGGCCACAGCATGGGCAGCTTTTTAGCACGCACCTATCTGATCCGCTACCCGGACGACTGCGACGCCGCGATCATCAGCGGTACCGGTCAGCAGAGCCCGCTGATGGTAAACGCCGGGCTTTTCATGGCAAGCATGCTTACAAAGAAAAACGGCCCGCGCGGTGACGGTAAAATGCTTAACGACATTGCCTTCGGCTCGTACAACGACAAAATCAAGTTCCGTTATACCGAATTTGACTGGCTCTCCCGCGACGAGGAAAACGTCAAAAAGTACATTGACGATCCTCTCTGCGGCTTTGTGGCAAAGTGCAGCCTTTACCGCGATATGATGGAAGGCATCAAATTCATTTCGAACAAGGAAAACGCCGCCAAGATGAATAAAGCCACGCCTGTTTACTTCATGTCCGGCGAGGCCGATCCTGTCGGCGAGTACGGCAAGGGCGTCAGCAAGGCTTACAAGATGTTCTGCGATGTCGGGATGAAGGACGTCATGATCCGTCTTTATCCCGAGGGACGGCATGAGATGCTCAACGAGATCAACCGCGCCGACGTATACCGCGACATTCTGAACTGGTTGAACGAAAAAGTCGGCTGACGCTATCATAAGTACACAAAAAGATCCCCGGTCAGATGACCGGGGATCTTTTTGTGTTGGATTTGAATTACTCTTCGACTTCGGCAGGAGCTTCGCCCGTGGCTTCGCCGCTCTCGGAGAGGCTGTAAACCATAGCGTCCTCGCCGTCATCTTCGTCCTCGACCTCTTCAACAGGGGCAGCAGGAGCCGGAGCAGACAGTGCACGGATAGACAGGGAAACCTTGTGCTTCTCCTCATCGATCGCGGTGATCTTCGCCTCGACAACGTCGCCTACAGTGAGAACATCACCCGGCTTCTCGATGCGGCGGTTGGCGATCTGGGAGATGTGGATCAGTCCGTCCACACCGGGAACGACCGTAGCGAACGCGCCGAAGTCCATCAGCTTGACGACCGTGACGGATGCGACATCGCCGACGGCGTACTTGGAGGTGAACACGCTCCAGGGGTTAGCGTTGGGATCCTTGTAGCCGAGAGAGATCTTATGCTTCTCGCGGTCAAAGTTGATAACGTAAACGTCGATCTCGTCGCCGACAGAGACGACCTCGGAGGGCTGGTGGATACGGTTCCAGCTCAGCTCGGAAACATGGACCATGCCGTCGATGCCGCCGATGTCGACAAAAGCGCCATAGCTGGTCAGAGACTTGACAGTGCCGTGATACTTCTTGCCGATCTCGATCTCATTCCAGATCGCCTCGGTGGCGGCGCGGCGCTCGGCCTGGGCGACGCGGCGGATCGAGCCGACAACGCGCTTGCGGGCCTTGTTGACCTCCGTCAGCTTCAGACGGACAGTCTTCTTGACGAGCTCGCTCAGATCGGCCTCACGGGGCAGATCGGTCTGGGAAGCGGGGACGAATACACGAACGCCCTTGTAGCTGACGACAACGCCGCCCTTATTGGTCTCGGTGACAACGCCCTCGATCACTTCGCCGCTCTCAACGGCCTGCTCGACGGTATCCCAAACCTTGACAGCGTCAAGGCGCTTCTTGGACAGCTGTGCGGTGCCTTCCACGTCGTTGACGCGAACAACGATGGCTTCAACCGTATCGCCGACTTTGACGGCATCTTCGATCTTGGTGCCGTCTTCGGTGAACTCGGTCGTCGGGATGAAGCCCGAGTACTTCGTGCCGAGGTCGATGCTGACTTCGGTGCCGGTGATGGCAACGACGACGCCGCAGACCTTATCTCCATTATATATAGGTTTTAAAGTCTCCTCCAGCATTTCATCGAAGGACTGTTCCTTCTCCACTGCGGATTCTTCAACTTTGATTTCGTCACTCATTTTGTTTCTTACCTCCTTAATTATCCATGCGGGGGTGGATGCGCCGGCCGTGATCCCGACGATGTCGGCATCCCGAAGCTTGTCCAGATCCAGCTCATCGCTCCTCTCGATAAACTGAACGTTCGGGCACGCAAGGGAACAGATTTCGGCGAGATGCAAACTGTTTGCGCTGTGCTTTCCGCCGATGACAACCATGGCATCGCATTCAGAGGACAGCTGTTTCGCCTCCTCTTGCCGCGTGGACGTAGCAAGACATATTGTATCAGATATTCTTAAATTTGTACATCTTTTTTTTATGAACTCGCAACATTCGGTAAAATTACTGCTTGTCTGGGTCGTTTGGACCACGATTGTGATCATTTTGTCATATAAATCGGGGTTTTCTTCCACCCAGAGGGCAGTTTCGGCAGGATTTTCCAGCACAACATGTTCGCCGCACCACCCGCAGATAGCCTCCACCTCGGGGTGTTTTTTCATGCCGATAATGATGACAAAGCGTCCCTCTTCTGCGGCTTCGCTCACGATGCGATGGATTATCTTCACCTTGGGGCAGGTAGCGTCAGTGATGATCGCACCGCGGTCTTCAAGCCGCTGATAGATCTCCGGCGCCACGCCGTGTGCGCGGATCATGACCTGCTCGCCTGAACGGATCTCTTCGGTTGAGCCGGCAATACGAAGCCCGCGCTCGGAGAAGGATCTGACGACGTCCTCATTATGTATGATCGGTCCGAGACTGCACGCGCTCCCTTTTTCCTCAAGCAGCTTTTCCGCCATCTCAACGCTGCGCCTCACGCCGAAGCAGAAGCCGGCCGACTTTGCTATTCTGATCTCTTTCATCTCGTTCGCTCAATTGATCCCCAGATGCTCGCGGATCGTGGCATACAGAAGCTCGCAGCTCTCCTCCAGCCCGATCTCGCTCGTATCGAGCAGCACCGCATCCTCCGCGCGCTTGAGCGGCGCGATCTCGCGATGGGTATCCTGATAGTCGCGATACTCAATATCCTTCAGGACTGCCGCAAAATCGGTCTCAACCCCCTTGGCCAGCAGCTCCTTTAGACGGCGCTCGGCACGCGCCTCAGCCGAAGCGGTCAGATAGATCTTCAGTTCGGCATCCGGCAGCACGACCGTGCCGATATCTCTCCCGTCCATGATGACGCTGTCCTCGCGCGCACATTTGCGCTGCATGTCCAGTAAAAAGGCGCGTACAGCCGGCAGCGACGACACGTCGGAGGCGCAGATCGAGATTTCAGGCGCGCGGATCGCGGAAGAAACGTCTTCGCCGTTTAAGTACATACACTGCTCGCCCGCCTTATTATAAGCCATACGGATCTCGAGCTCCGGCAGGATCGCCGCAACTGCCGCCTCGTCGTGACAATCGATGCCGCGGCGGTGTGCGGCAAGACCGACCGTACGGTAAATCGCACCCGTATCTACATACAAAAAGCCGAATTCCTTCGCCGCGCGGCGAGCAAGCGAGCTCTTTCCCGCGCCGGAAGGTCCGTCGATCGCAATTGCATAATGTCCGTTCATTGTATTCTCTCCTTTACCGGTTTCGTCGTTCTTATCCTTCATCATGGGCAGACCGCGCATCCGGCGGTATGTCCCGTCGCCCAGGCAATCTGCAGGTTGAAGCCGCCTGTGTAGGCGTCCAGATCCAATATCTCTCCCGCGAAATACAGCCCGGGCACGAGCTTTGATTCCATGGTGCGGGGATTGACTTCCTTTGTCGAAACTCCGCCCGCGGTCACGATCGCCTCGTCGATCGGCCGAAATCCGGAAATGCTGACCGGGAAAGCCTTGAGCAGCTTGCCGAGCCGCAGCCTCTCCGCCCGTGTAATGCTGTTTACGCTCTTGTCCTCCGGTATCTCAGACAGCCGCACCAGCACCGGGATCATCGAATGACCCGCCAGTTCTCCGAGCGCGTTTTTGAATTCCTTGTTTGCATATTTCTCAAAATCACGAAGGATGCGTGCGTCGAGTTTTTTCTCATCCAGTGCAGGTTTAAGGTCGATCTCCAGCCGATAGGCCGCGCTGCCCATGCTGCGCATATGAGCACTCGCCGACAAAACCAGCGGCCCGGATACGCCGAAATGGGTGAAGAGCATTTCGCCCATTTCCTTATAGATCAGCTTGTCGTCCTCATAAGCGGAAAGCACCACATTTTTCGGTGCGAAGCCCTGCATTTCGCCGCAGTAGTCGTCGCCGCTCTCAAGCGGAACCAAAGACGGACGTGTGGGTACGATCGTATGTCCGAGCTCACGCGCCATCTCATAGCCCGCTCCGTTTGAGCCGGTCAGCGGGTAGGAGCGTCCTCCTGTACACAGCGCCGCCGCACGGCAGGCGATCTCTCCGTCTGCGCATACGACGCCGCAGACCGACCCATCTCTTGTCAGGATTCGCTTCGCCCTTGTCCTCTCCCACCGGATGCCGAGCTCACCGCAGCGCCGCACCAGCGCTTCTGCAATATCATTGGCGTTGTCCGAGACCGGAAAGACGCGGTTGCCGCGCTCAGTTTTCAGCGGGACACCGAGAGCGGTAAAATACGCCATTACCTCCTGCGGCCCGAAGCGGCTGAGCGCGCTGTATAAAAAGCGCCCGTCTCCCGGGATATTCTGCAGAATGGTTTTGGTGTCGCAGTTGTTCGTCAGATTGCAGCGACCTTTTCCGGTGATGCGCAGCTTTCTGCCAAGCTGGCGGTTTTCGTCGAGTATGACGACCTTTATTCCGCGCTCCGCGGCGCGGATCGCGCATAGCATGCCGCTCGGTCCCCCGCCGATTACGACGAGGTCACATTGTGTCGTTTTCATATCCTTATACCGTATGTTCCAGTTGTTTGATCTCCGCGCGGGTAAGCAGTCGCCATGTCCCGGGCTTCAGATCGCCGAGACGCACGCCGCCCTCGCTGACACGCTGCAGTCTTGTTACCTTCAGCCCCGCCTGCTCGCACATTTTTCTCACCTGGCGGTTCCTGCCCTCACTGATCGTGATGACCAACACGCCCCCGTCCTGGCTCAGTTTTTCCGTCTCGACCTTTGCGCCGTGGGTGCGATAGCCGTCGATCACCATTGGCTCGCACAGCCGCTCGATCGCAGCTTGGCTGACCTCGCCTTTTACGCTCGTGCGGTAGCATTTTTCCACACCGCCGCGGGGATGCATCAGTCTCTCGGCAAATTCCCCATCATTCGTCATAATGAGCAGCCCCTCGGAATACATATCGAGCCGCCCGACGGGATAGAGTCGTAATCCCGCGTCTTTTACCAGTTCCGCCACCGTACGCCGCCCCTTTTCATCACGGAGCGTCGTTACATAGCCCTTCGGTTTGTTAAGCATTATGTAAACCTTTTCCTCCGGTGGGGCAAGCGCTTTTCCGTTCACGGTGATGCGGTCGCGCGCCGCGTCGGCTTTATCGCCGAGCGCAGCCGCGACGCCGTTCACGCTCACCTTTCCCGCCGCGATCAGTTCCTCGGCGGCACGCCGCGACATCATACCGGAGGCGGCTATGATCTTTTGCAGTCTCTCTTCCATCTATTCTCCCTTTTTCGAACGCGAAACGTCCTCGGTAAATACGAGCTTCACTTCCCCCGCCGCTTCTCCACCGCGCAGCACAATCACACGTCCGGCACAGTCGCCGGCACGCACCGGCGCATAGACAAAGCGCGGCAGCTCGTGAATATAGACAAGTTCTTCCTCTTTTCGTACAAAAAGACGCAGATCCCGTTCCGGTGCGGCCGGTGCAACCGGTCCTTCTCCTGCCGTGACGGGGATCTCAAAGCACTCAGCCGCGCTTACCGCAAGTCTGTTATCCCACGCGGCAAATGCTTCGTCATACAACTTACAATGGTCGTTCCAGTCATCCGGATCATTGAGCGTCACACAAACGAAACGGGTGCCTTCCCGCTCGCAGCAGCTGACAAGGCAGCGTCCCGCGGCGCGGGTATATCCCGTTTTGCCGCCGATGCAGCCTTCGCAGCGGTCGAGCAGCTTGTTGTGGTTTACATAACTTTTATTGTCAATCACGCATTGCCGCATCGCAGTAATGCCGGCAAACCTTTCGTTTTGCATGCAGCAAAGCATCAATTTTGCGAGATCGCGCGCAGTGGAGCGGTGTCCCTCCGCATCGAGCCCATGAGGGTTTATAAACGCAGTGTGCTCCAAGCCGAGCGCCGCTGCCTTTTTGTTCATTTGTGCGACAAAGGCCTCTTCACTTCCGTACAGGCCGACAGAGAGCGCCTCTGCCGCGTCGTTCCCGGATGCAAGCAGCAGTCCTTCAAGCAGCTCGTCCGCCGTCCGGATCTCGCCCGGGGAGAGGTACATGCTCGTTCCCTCGATCCCGCAGCATTCCGCCCGCACCTCGATCGGATCGTCCGGTTTGGAAGCTTCGATCGCGACAAGCGCCGTCATCAGCTTTGTCGTGCTTGCGATCAGGCGCGGCTCATCGGCGTTTTTTTCATAAATGCAGTTGCCGTCTGCCGCCATGACGATGGCCGACGCTGCTGAGATCTCCGTCCCATAATCCGCGCTTGCGGATATACAATCTAAAAATATATTATATACCATACTGCACAGGATTGCAGCAAGCATTATTTTTCTTCTCTTGCGCATGAAAAAGCACCACCCTTTTTTCTTTCTCGGGTGGTGCTTATTATCTGCATTTTCTGCGGATTTATCAGTTTTTCTGCTTTTCGATAAAAGCGTCGACGCGATCCATGACCTGCGGGACGAGATCGATGATGCGGTCAACCGTATTGGAAGCGGGAGGTGCAACGTTGATCATGCGCACAACGCCCTCTTTGATAACGAGGAAGCCGATCGGGTCGATCTTGACGCCGGTCGCGTTGCCGCCGCCGTAAGGTCTTGTCTCGCCCAGCTTCTTGTTACTGAACTCGACACCGCCGCCGCCAAAGCCAAGACTGATGCGGGAGATGGGGACAAGCGTGATGCCGTCGGGCGTCACGATGGGATCGCCGACAACGGTATCGACCTTGAGCATGTTCTTCACGCTCTCCATGGTGTTCTGCATGAGTTCGCCGATAGGATTCTTATCCATTTTTGTCATTCCTTTCCTCTGTTCCCTGTATAGTTTCGATGTTTTCTTCTGTTTTTATACCGCCGCTTGCGGCAGGGCGCTTCGCCGCCTTTTTTTCTTTCCGGATCCGGCGCTTATGGCGGATCAGCACGCCCAGCACGCCGAACGCTGCCGCGAGACCCACATGCACAAATTGCCACAATCGCAGCGTGATGCAAACGGCTATGTCAATCTTCATTTTGTCCGCCGTGAAATCACAGTCTGTCCACACGTCATAATCCTTGACGCGGAACTGATGTGAGCAGACCGGTTCGAGCGCACAGAGCGAGGCATTGACCGCGCCGAAGGTACGCGCCGTCGTATAGGGGTCCTTCCCCGCCGCCGTGTAGTGAAGAAGGAAACGGTCGACCGTCAGCTTGCCGAATTTTTTCAGGCTGCCGAGGACCTTTTGGATCACCTCGAAAATCTCCTCGACCGTAAAGTCGAGCTTTTTCTTTTCCTTCGGCTTCTCTGCTCCGGTTTCTTTTTCTGCTTTTGGCTTCTTTTCCTTCTTCTTTTTTTCCTTCTTCTCCTTCGGAGGCTTATCTTCGTCCTTCTTTTTTTTCGGAAGGAGCTGGATCAGGATGCCGCAGACCTTGGCCGACAGCTTGAAATTGCCGCCGATATACTCCACGTCCGCCCCAATCGGGATAAGCAGAAGGATCAGCAGGATCACCAACACAAGCCCCAGCGCGCCAAGTAGCGTAAAGCCGAGTATCTTCAGGATGATCCCCAGGATATGGAGGAACGTCAAACATCATCACTCCCCGCTGCTTTGTATTTCAGAAAGGCTTAATTGTTCACCGCCGTTTTCGGCGTTTTGCAGTTGTTCGATCTTGCGCTGCAGCTCCATCACACCGTCACCGCCGCTCATATCCGGCAGCTTTGGCAGCTCCTCAAGCGAGCTGACGGACATTGTGCGCAGGAACACGTCCGTCGTACGCAGCAGCGAAGGCCGGCCCGGTACGTCCAGCTTGCCCGCCGGTTCGATCAGGCCTCTCTCAAGAAGCGTAGAGACCGTATACGAGCTGTCCACGCCGCGCACCTGGTCGATATAGGCGCGGGTCACGGGCTGGAAATACGCCACGATCGCAAGCGTCTCGAGCGCACTCGGCGAGAGCATCGGCGGCTTGCGCTGCTCCAGCGCCTTGGTGATATACGGCGCATATTCCGGCGCCGAGCAGAGCTGAAGCTTGTCGCCCAGGTGCAGCAGCCGGATGCCGCGCTCTTCTCTTTCATATCCCTCCGCCAGTTCACCGGCACAGCGAAGGATCTCTTCCTCCTCCGTGCCGAGGACAAGCGAAAGTCTTGCCACAGGCATGCTCTCGCCCGCGGCGAATAAAATGGCCTCAAGGGCCGCAGTCAAATCTGCCATTTCTTCTCACTCAACAATCTTTTCCAGGATCTCGTCCACGCTGCCGCCGACAAATTCTACGCTGTACCCTTTTCCTCTGCGGCGCAGGCGGATACTGCCCATGCTGCACAGCTCGAGCACAGAGATAAAGGTCGCGACGACCTCGCTTCGAGACGTGCACGCGGCATACAGTTCGCGCATCGTCGAGGGCGCCTTTCGCAGCCGTTCGATCAGCTCGCGGCTCTTGTCGCGCACACTGTAAACGATCCGGCTCGGCATCGCCTCGACCACCTCCCGCGTGTCCGGGGTGCGTGAGCCTCGGGCATACAGCTGCGCCATCGCACGCAGCAGGTCCACCGGCTCGTGGCGATAGGTATACTTCCCCGCCGAGCGCGGCAGCGGCTCGGGCTGCTTGACAAAATACAGCATGCCCTTTTCCGCCGCGGTTTTCAGCTCCGGTGTCAACGCACGTACCGCTGAGAGCGCATCGCGCGCCTTGAGCTGCTCGAGCGACTGCATCAGAAGCTCCAGCTCGCTCGGCTCCTCCTCGTCCGAGGTCAGCAGTGTCTTGGTCTTGATATACAGCAGATGCGACGCCATTTGGACGAATTCGCTTGCGATCTCCAGATCCATACTCTGCATCTCGGCGAGATAAGCCAGATATTGGTCAAGGATATCGGCGATCTTCAGATCGCGGATCTCTATTTTGTTTTTGGAAAGCAGCATCAGGATCAGACTGAGCGGACCGGAAAAGTCCTGCAGCTCGTCCTTTTCCCTGACGACGCTTTCAAGATGAAAGTTGGGATTTTCCATGCTATCTTAACCGAACAGTATTTTTGCCAGTGAAAAGCCCCAGCGGGCGAAGATAAACAGCTTGTCCGTGACAAAGGCGATCGCCGTGTGCAGCGGTGAGCCCAGCACATCGGTGAAAACCAGCGCGTACAGCAATATCATGCCGTAGCGCTCATAACGCATCAGCTTATAATATGCCTCGTCGCTGACAAGCGAAAATAGAACCTTTGAGCCGTCGAGCGGTGGGATTGGGATCAGGTTGAAGACCGCATAGCCGACGCTGATGACAGCTGTGAGCTGCACCATTTCGAGAAGATACTCCGCCGCCGCAGATCCACCGATCGAAAGCGGCAGGACGAGCAGCCCGTAAAGGAAAAAGAAAAGGCAGGCGATCACCACGTTGCTCACAGGTCCGGCAAGCGCCGTCACAGCCATACCCCGCTTGGGATCGCGGAAATTCATCATGTTCACCGGCACAGGCTTTGCCCAGCCGACATGCGCCACAACCATCATCACAAGCCCCATCAGATCGAGATGCCGAATGGGATTTAAGGTCAGGCGGCCCGCCCGCTTTGCGGTATCGTCGCCGAGCGCATAGGCCACCAGTCCATGGCTAAGCTCATGCAGTGTGATGCACACAAGTGAGGGGATGACGCTGAGCAGCACGCCCAGGATCAATGAAAAATCAAAGCCTTCCCATATTTCCCGTAGCGCGTCGATCGTACTCACCCCTTTTTATGTATTTTACCAAACGTAGGCGTAAATTACAAGAGACAAGCGGCAAGACATCAAAAAAGACGGAAGCAAAAGCTTCCGTCTTTTTATCGGATCATTCCGGAAAGATCGCCTGGAGCAGTTCTTCCCTGCCCTGACCCTTCTCGGCGGAGAACGGGATCAGCGGCACGCTCTCGTCAAGCGCCAGCGTCTCACGGATCAGTTTAAGGTTCGGCTCGATCTCGCTTTTTTTGAGCTTGTCCAGCTTGTTTGCCACCACGATAAAGTCTTCGCCGGTGCTCTTGAAATAGTCCGCCATAGTCACGTCGTCCGCTGTCGGCTTATGTCGGGCGTCGACGATCAGCACGCCGCGGTCGTACAGATCCTTTCCGGTGAAGAAGTCCTCCATCAGCTTTCCCCAGCGCTCTTTTTCCGCGCGGGAGACCTTGGCGAAGCCGTAGCCGGGCAGATCGATGAAATAGGCCTTTCCGTCGATCAGAAAATAGTTGACGTGGATCGTCTTGCCGGGCTCTGAACCAACGCGGGCAAAATTTTTTCGGTTGAGCAAACGGTTGATGACCGAGGATTTCCCGACATTCGACTTACCCGCAAAGGCAATGCGCGGCATCGCACTTTGGACAAACTGCGCCGGAGCGGCGGCGGATTTGACAAATTCCGTCTTGTTCAGATTGGGTCTTGCCATCTTTCACCTACTGTCTCACGGCTGCACAGAGCTCTTTGGTTCCGAGAGGCGGCACGCCGAATTCGCGCTCCTGCTCCTCGTCGCTCAAAAGCGCTGTCTGCAGCACGGTGTCGATGCTCGCCGCCGGGATAAATTTCAGCTCGGCGCGCACCGTCTTGTCGATATCCCGGAGATCCCGCTCGTTTTCAACAGGGAGGATCACCGTTTTAACGCCCGCCCGAAAAGCAGCCATCGTTTTTTCCTTCAGGCCGCCGATCGCAAGTACGCGTCCGCGCAGCGTGATCTCCCCCGTCATGGCGACATCACGCCGCACCGCACGGCCAGTCAGTGCCGAAGCGAGCGCTGTCACGACCGTCACGCCAGCCGAGGGGCCGTCCTTTGGGATCGCACCCTCGGGGAAATGGATGTGGATATCCTTGTTCTTGTAAAAGTCCGGGTCGATCCCGAGAGACTCGGCGCGGCTGCGCAGGCAGGTGACGGCGGCCCGCGCCGACTCCTTCATCACGTCACCTAAGTTTCCGGTCAGCTCGATA
The DNA here is from genome assembly GCA_002450075.1 of Clostridiales bacterium UBA6981. Taxonomy (GTDB): domain Bacteria; phylum Bacillota; class Clostridia; order Oscillospirales; family Oscillospiraceae; genus Limivicinus. The sequence continues at coordinate 9,472 of DJYJ01000009.1, read as the reverse complement.
CGTCCGCTGCCCTCCATCACGGCGCACTCGACGTCGAGCACTTCCCCGCCGACAGCGGTATACGCAAGACCGCGTACAAGGCCGATCTCGTCACGCGCACGCAGTTCGTCGTCGATAAACTTTCTCGTCCCGAGCAGTTCTTCCAGGCCGTCGGCGCGTACGAAAACGCTCTTCGCTTCGCCCTGGGCGATCGCAAAGGCCGCCTTGCGGCAGATGCTTGCGATCTCACGTTCGAGAACACGGACGCCGGACTCTCGCGTATAACGGCTGATGACGGCGCGGATCGCCGCGTCGTCAAAGCGCAGCTGCGCAGCCTTGAGCCCGTGCTTCTTCCGCTGCTTGGGGATCAGGTGCCGCTTGGCGATCTGCAGCTTTTCCTCGTCAGTATAGCTCGACATCTCGATGACCTCCATGCGGTCAAGGAGAGCGCGCGGGATCGTGTCGGTGGTGTTTGCGGTCGTGATGAAAAACACGCCGGAGAGGTCGAAGGGGATCTCGAGGAAGTTGTCGCGGAAGCTGCCGTTCTGCTCGCCGTCAAGGGCTTCGAGAAGTGCGGCCGAGGGGTCGCCGCGGTAGTCCGAGCCGAGCTTGTCGATCTCGTCAAGCACCATCAGCGGGTTGCAGGTCTTTGCCTGGATGATGCCGGAGATGATGCGTCCGGGCATCGCGCCGATATAGGTCTTTCGGTGGCCGCGGATCTCGGCCTCGTCATGCACGCCGCCGAGAGAAATGCGCACGCATTTGCGGCCTGTCGCCCGGGCGATCGACATGGCGATGCTCGTCTTGCCGGTGCCCGGAGGGCCGACCAGACAGATCAGCCCGCCCTTGACTTCCGGCGTCAGCTGGCGCACAGCCAGGTATTCAAGGATCCTCTCCTTGACCTTTTCAAGGCCGAAGTGATCGTTTTCAAGCACCCTTCGCGCCTTGTCGATATCGATGGTCTCTTTGCTTCGGACGCCCCAGGGGATCTCAAGGCAGGTGTCAAGATAGCCGCGGATAACGGCCGCCTCGGATGAACCGAAGGGCTGCTTCTGCAGCTTGGACACTTCCTTGAGCAGTCTTTCGCGGATCTCGTCGCTGACAGGCAGCGCGCCGATCTTGGCGCGATATGTATCGAGCTCGTCGCCTTCACTCTCTCCGCCGAGCTCCGACTGGATCAGCTTGAGCTCTTCGCGCAGATAGTATTCGCGCTGGGAGCGGTTGACCTCCTCCTGCGTGGCCTCGTTGAGTTCCTTTTCGATGTTCAGGATCTCGATCTCGCGCGTGAGCATTTTGCCCAGCATTGCAAGTCTCCGACTGGGATACAGCTCTTCGAGCAGCTTCTGCTTGTTTTCAACGGAAAAACGCACGTTCTGCGCGATATAGCTGATCACAAATCCCAGGTCCGGATTGGAGATGACATTGAGCAGCTGCTCGTTCATCATGTCGGGGTTGAGATGCAGATAATCGCTGAACAGCGTCAGACAGTTGCGTACCAGCGCTTCTTTACGCTCGGCGCGCACGCGTTCGGCTTTGTCGGGGAGATTGGCGACGCGGGCCGTGTAATACTTGCCCTCAGTGGTCATCTCGAGTGCCTCGGCGCGGTAGAGTCCCTCGACCATCACGCGGCAGACGCTGGCGCGCGGCTGTCGGAGCTGCTGGCGGATACGGCAGACCGTGCCGATGCGGTAAATATCCTCCTCGCCCGGCGCGTCGATGGAAATATCCTTCTGCGCGCTGAGGAAGATCAGGCTGTTGCGCTTGACAGCAGCGCCGAGCGCGGCGACAGAGGCCGGACGCTCAACGTCAAAGGTCAGCAGCATGCCCGGAAAAACGTTCAGTCCGCGCAGCGGCAGCAGCGGCAGGCTGAGCACTTCGTTTTCCATGATTTCACTCATCTTGTTTCCTCCTTTCAAGGAGATCGGGGCTGTGTCTTTTGCTTACTGTTCGCTTTCGCGGTGCTCGATGGTCGGCTCGGTGCCATTTCGGACGCTGTCTGCCGTGATGACGACACGCGCGATCGAAGGATCGGAGGGGACGCGGTACATGATGTCGGTCATGATGCTCTCCATCACGCTGCGCAGCCCGCGCGCGCCGATTTTTCGCTCGATGGCCTTGTCGGCCACCGCTTCAAGCGCCTCCGGCTCGAAGACGAGCTCGACGTTGTCATAGCCGAGCAGCGCCTCATACTGCTTTGTCATGGCGTTTTTCGGCTCGGTCAGGATGCGGACAAGATCGTCGCGTCCGAGCGAGTCGAGCGTCGCTACGACGGGCAGGCGGCCGATCAGCTCCGGGATGATGCCGAACTTCAGCAGATCATGCTGTTGGACGTTGCGCAAAATCTCGCCCACGTCCCGCTCGGTATTGCCCTTGATCTCGGCACCGAAGCCCATCGTTTTTTTATCCATACGCTTCTCGATGATCTTGTCAAGACCATCGAACGCGCCTCCACAGATAAAGAGGATGTTTGTGGTATCCACGTGGATAAACTCCTGCTGCGGATGCTTGCGCCCGCCGTTGGGCGGGACATTGGCGATCGTGCCCTCCAGCAGCTTCAGCAGCGCCTGCTGCACGCCCTCACCGGAGACGTCACGGGTAATCGAGGGATTCTCGCTGCGCCGCGCGATTTTATCGATCTCGTCAATATAGATGATGCCGCGCTGGGCGCGCTCGACGTCAAAGTCGGCGGCCTGCAGCAGCTTCAAGATCACGTTTTCCACATCCTCGCCGACATAGCCGGCCTCGGTCAGTGTGGTGGCGTCGGCGATGGCAAAGGGTACGTCGAGCATCTTGGCCATCGTCTGGGCAAAGAGCGTTTTGCCGCTGCCGGTTGGGCCGATGAGGAGGATATTGCTCTTTTGCAGCTCCACGTCGTCCTTTACCTGATGCAGGATACGCTTATAGTGGTTATACACCGCAACCGCGAGCACGATCTTGGCGCGATCCTGGCCGATGACGTATTCGTCGAGACCGGACTTGATCTGCGTGGGCTTTGGCAGCTTGTCGAGGGCAAGCGGAAGCCCGTCATAACCCTCCACCGCCGGCGCGGGCACATCGCCGATGATGCTCGCGCACATGCGCACGCATTCGTCACAAATATAACTGCCGTTGCCCGCGATCAGCCGGTTGGCAAGCGACTGCGGCTTGCCACAGAAGGAGCAGCGGATGCTTTTTCTGTCTTCGTTTCTTGGCATAATGAAACTCCTTGAAAAAAGGAACGTAAAGGGGGAACCGTTTTCAGTTCCCCCTTTCAAGAAATTCAGCGTTTGTAAATGACCTTGTCGATCAGACCGTATTCACGCGCCTCTTCGGCAGTCATGAAATGGTCGCGCTCGGTATCCCGCTCGATCACGGCGATGTCCTTTCCGGTATTGCCGGCGAGGATCTCGTTGAGCTTTTTCTTGATCTTCAGGATCTGCTCGGCCTGTATCTGGATATCGGTCGCCTGGCCCTGGCTTCCGCCGGAGGGCTGGTGGATCATGATCTCCGCGTTCGGCAGGGCGATGCGCTTGCCCTTTGCGCCGGAGGAGAGAAGAAACGCGCCCATCGAGGCGGCCATCCCGATACAGATCGTGGAAACGTCCGGCTTGATGTACTGCATCGTGTCGTAGATCGCGAGACCAGCCGTCACGCTGCCGCCGGGGCTGTTGATGTAAAACTGAATGTCCTTGTCGGGGTCCTGCGCCTCGAGATAGAGGAGCTGGGCGACGATCAGACTTGCCGTGGTATCGTTGACTTCCTCGCTGAGCATCACGATGCGGTCGTTGAGAAGTCGGGAGAAAATGTCGTATGAACGTTCACCGCGGCTCGTTTGCTCAACGACATAAGGGACTAAACTCATTGTATGAAACTCTCCTTCCAATTATCAGCGTCCAAGAGAGCATATCCTGATCCCGGGGGATTTATTCGGCCTTGTTCTCTTCCTCAGCCTTCGGCTCGGCCTTCTTGCGGGTGCGCTTGGGCTTCTCCTCGCCGTCCTCGGTCTTGGGTGCGGCTTTCTTCGCGGCCTTTTTCTTGGCTGCGGGCTTTTCCTCCGCCTTTTCCTCGGCGGCGGGAGCGACAGCGATCGCACTGTCGACGATCAGCTTGCCGGCCTTGTCCTTCTTGACCTCTTCGGCCAGCGTCTCCTCGCCGAAGTAGGCCTTCAGCTGCTCGGCGGTAGCACCGAAGCCCTCGGCCATCTTTTCGACGAAGGCATCGATCTCTTCAGCGGAAGCTTCGAGCTTCTCTGCCTCGACAACGGCATCAAGCAGCAGGTCGTTCTTGACCTGATACTCGGCCGCGGGACGGATGTTGAGCTTCATCATGTTCTCGTCCACACCCAGCATCTCCTGCAGCTTGTCAAGGGGCATATTGCGGTCGGTCATGCCGAAGTTGGCAGCATAGTTGCGCAGGATGTCCTCGACCTTGGAGGCGATCATGGAGTTCGGAACGGTAACCGTCATGTTGTCGATGGCTTTCTTGACGACTTCGCTGCGGAAGGCGCTGTCGGCCTGCTCGCTGAAGCGCTTTTCAATGTTGGCGCGGATGTCTGCTTTGTACTCGTCGAGAGTATCAAAACCGTTGTCGCCGGCAAACTCGTCATCGAGTTCGGGCAGCTCTTCAAAGCTGAGGCTGTTGAGCTTGACCTTGAAGACGACGTCCTTGCCCGCAAGTTCGGGGGTGTACTCCTGGGGGAAGGTGATGTTGATGTCCTTCTCCTCGCCGACCTTCATGCCGACGATCTGATCCTCGAAGCCGGGGACAAAGGAGTTGGAGCCAAGTGTGAGGTCATAGCCCTCGCTCTTGCCGCCGTCGAAGCGCTCGCCGTTGAGATAACCGTCAAAGTCGATGTTGGCAATGTCGCCCATCTTCGCCTCGCGGTCATCGGCGCTGACCTTGCGGGCATTGCGCTTGCGGGCCGTCTCCAGCTCGTCGTCGATGTCCTGCTCGGTGATCTCGCGCACCGGACGCTCGGCCTCAAGGCCCTTGTACTGGCCAAGGGTGATGGCGGGATAGACTTCCGCGGAGAAGGTGTACTCAACGCCCTTTTCCTCGGTGACGTTCACGTCGGTGATAGCCGGCGCGCCGACGACCTTCAGCTCGCCTTCCTTGACGCCCTGGTCAAAGGCCTCGGGAGCCAACTCGTCCATCGCGTCCTGATAGAAGACCTCGGAGCCGTACATGCCCTCGATGATGGCACGGGGCGCCTTGCCCTTACGGAAGCCGGGGATGTATATATTCTTCTTCGCCTTCAGGTAGGCGCTGTTGATGGCCTTTTCAAATTCGGCTGCGTCACAGCTTACCTGAAAGGATACGGTATTGTCCTCTTTTTTCTCGATGTTCTTTACGATCATGGTTGGTTGCCCTCCTATATTATCTATGCAGACTTGGTTATCATATCAGATAATCCCAGTAAAATCAATGACAAATTCATGAATTGCGGCGCACTTTTGCGCTTTTTCCTTACGGCAGGAGCAACACCGGCTCAAAGTTCACAAAATCGGCCGAGACGAGATGAAACTCGCAACCGTCCTTCGTACCGTTAAAGCTCATACGGCAGCCCTTGCCGTGGATATGGCCGTAGCAGCACGTTTTCACCTCGTGCTCCCGGAGCAGCGCCAGGATCTCCTCGCAGCGGTATTTGAGGAAGATCGGCGGATAGTGCAGAAAAGCCAGCTTTTCCCGCTCTCCGGCCGCCTCAAGCGAGGTTCTCAACCGTCCGATCTCGCGCAGCATGATCTTTTTGTCATGCTCTTGGCCGGTCTCCTCCTCGTAAAACCAGCCCCGCGTGCCGCACAAAGCCGTCTCGCCATAGAAAAAGCAGTTGTTGTTGAGGATCTCGATCGTTGTGATCCCGTGGGCAGCGAAAAACTTTTTGGCTTTTGCTGCCGTGCTCCACCAATAATCGTGGTTTCCCTTCAGGATGATCTTTCGTCCGGGAAGCGAATCGATAAACCGGAAATCCTCCAGCGTGTCCTCCAGTCCCATTCCCCAGCTGATGTCGCCGCAGATGACGCACGTATCGTCACTATGCAATTTTGAAAAGCCCGCGCGCAGCTTTTCGGTATGGTTGTCCCAGGCCGGGCCGAAGATGTCCATGGGCTTGTCTTTTCCGATGGAAAGGTGCGTGTCGCCGATCGCGTAAAGTGCCATGTCTTTTCCTCGTATAATCAGATTTCGGTTTTCAAAAAATAGGCTTGTATCCTATTGGGAAAGGAGAAGCATCATGTCTGAACAAAAGCACGAGATCCTCCCCGGCGTCGGCTGCAGTGTGACGGGCTGCAAGTACAACACCGTCGACCGCCGCTGCAGCGCCGAGACGATCCACGTCCGCAACGAGAAGGCCGAGACAAAGGGCGAGACCTATTGTTCCACCTTCTGCCCGCGCGGCTGCTGCTGAAAACACTCTTTTTTAAGCAGCGGGAGGGGCAAGCCCCCTCCCCCTACATAACACGATTATGAAAAAGCGTCCTCGATGTGGTTGATCGTGATCTTTCCCTTTTCGCCCTGCGGGGCGTAGATCTCGATCACGTCAAAGCGCGGCTGCAGCTCCGTCTCATGCTGTGCGAGATAGACGGACGCGGTCGAGAGGATGCGCTGCTGCTTGCTGCGGGTGACAAATTCGCGCGCGGCGGCAAAATCGCCGCTTTTGCGCAGCTTGACCTCAACAAAAACGAGATAGCGTCCCTTTCGCGCGATCAGGTCGATCTCTCCGAGACGGCAGGAATAGTTCGTCTCCACAATCCGGTAGCCGTGGAGGTGCAGATAACGCGCCGCCCGCTCTTCCCCAAAGCGTCCGAGTTCTCTTGCTTCCATCAGTGCATTTTCCTCAGAAAGCTCATTCGGTGGACTGGGCTCGGTCCATATTCGCGAATCGCGGCATAGTGCGCCGCTGTGCCGTAGCCCTTGTGCTTCTCAAAGCCATACTGCGGATACTGCTGTGCAAGCTGCAGCATGTATCGGTCACGGGTCACCTTGGCCAGGATGCTGGCCGCGGCAATATCGGCGCATTTGCCGTCGCCGCCGATGACACAGCGTGCCTCCATGTCGATGCCCTTGTCGCGGTTGCCGTCAATCAGCGCGAGCGCTGGGCGTACGGCAAGCTTTTCGATCGCGCGGTTCATGGCAAGGAAAGTCGCCTCCAGGATATTATTCTCCTCAATCTCCTCGACGGACGCAAACGCGATCCCGTAGGAGACCGCCTTTTCAATGATCTCGTCATAGAGCAGTTCGCGCTTTTTCTCGCTGAGCTTTTTCGAATCGTTCAATCCCTCGATTACGAGACCGCGCGGCAGGATGACCGCCGCGGCGCACACCGGCCCGGCCAATGGGCCGCGGCCCGCCTCGTCGACTCCGCACAGCGGGGCGACGCCGCTTTCGTAGATCTCGTTTTCGATGCTCCAGAGTTCTGTCATTCCGGTCTCTCCAGACTCAGGCGGCCGAGCTTGCCGCTGTGGTATTCATCGAGCAGTGTGTTCGCCATGCGCTCGATGTCATATTCGCCGCGCGAGACGAGGAAACCACGGCGCTTAGCCGCAAGTTCCAACAGTTCAAAGCCGTTTTCATCCCCCGTCGGCTTGATGCCGTAGCGGCTCTCGATCGCCTCGGGATAAAGCTCGCACAGACGCAGCATAAAGTTGGCCGCGAGCGTTTCGCGGTCGAGCACGTCGCTTTTGATCGCGTTCGTGACAGCCAGCATCTCGCCGACCTCCTGGCTGTCGAATTTCGGCCAGAGGATGCCGGGCGTGTCGAGCATGTCAAGGCCGCGGTCGATGTTGATCCATTGTCTGCCGCGCGTCACACCGGGCTTGTCCCCGGCCGCGGCGGCCTTTCGCCCGGCAACCTTGTTGATAAAAGTGGATTTTCCCACATTGGGGATGCCGAGCACCATGATCTTCAGACCGCGGCCGCTCTGTCCCTTGCGCTCATAGTCGGCAAGCTTGTCAGCAAGCAGGGCTCGCACCGCCGGGACAAAGCCGTTGATGCCCTTGCCCGAGCGTGCGTCCGTCTCGAGCACCGCAAGACCCTGGTCACGGAAGGCCGCGCTCCACAGCTTTGTCACGGCCGGATCCGCCAGATCACAGCGGTTTAGGATCACAAGACGCGGTTTTCCGGCGGCAAGGCGGTCGATGTCGGGGTTGCGGCTGGCGCGCGGAATGCGGGCGTCAAGAAGCTCGCACACCGCGTCGACAAGACCGATGTTCTCCTCGATCATGCGCTGCGCCTTGGTCATGTGGCCGGGGAACCACTGGATATTCAGCTTTTCAAATGCATTCTCTGCCATCATTCCACCGTTCCGAAGCTGGAGAAAGGATAAATAACGAGCAGCACCTTGCCGATGACAAGACGCTTGTCCACCATGCCGATGCGCTTGTCGCGGCTGTCGGTGGAGGCGTTGCGGTTGTCGCCCATGACGAAAAGGCAGTTTTCCGGCACGGTCTGCGGGCCGATGAAGTCAAGCTTGGTGTTGGTGGAGACGTCGATATAATCCTCCTCCACCGCCTCGCCGTTGACATAGACGATACCGTTGTCAAAGTCGATGTTGACAACGTCGCCCTCAACGGCGATCACGCGCTTAACGAGCGCCTTGTTGTCATTATAGCTGTCCTTTTTGAACACGACGATGTCGCCGCGGTCAGGCTCATAGAATAAGCCGGAAACCAGCACCTTGTCGCCGTTGACCAGCGTCGGGACCATCGAGCTTCCGTTCACGTCCATGATGCGAACGACAAACACGAACACCAACACGCAGATCAACAGCGCCGAAATCAGCGACTGGATCCAGTCGTAAGCCTCACGCCGTGCCTGTACCTCCGGCGAAACGGTTTCTTTTTTCTTTTTTGTCGTTTTCCTGCGGTCCATAGAGAGTTCCCTCCCGCTGTACTGGTTTATCTGATCGGGGCGTTTGGCCCTTGAAAATGTTCCGAAATATTATACACCGATCTGCCCGTTTCTGGCAATATAAAAAAAGGAAGCCTCTTCGGGCTTCCTTTTTTCGTGACGAATCAAAGACGCTCTTTGACCTTGGCGGCCTTGCCGACGCGGTCGCGGAGGTAGTAGAGCTTTGCTCTGCGGACCTTGCCCTTGCGGACGGTGGTCACGGAGACGATGGACGGAGAATGTACCGGAAATACCTTCTCGCAGCCGACGCCGTAGGAGATACGGCGAACGGTGATGGTCTCGTTGATGCCGCCGTGCTTCTTGGCAATGATCGTGCCTTCGAAAGCCTGCGTACGCTCGCGGTTGCCTTCCTTGACGCGGACGAGAACACGCACGGTGTCGCCGACGTTCATTTCGGGAAGCTCAGCCTTCATGTACTTGTCACTGAGAATTTTGACCAGATCCATAGCAATCCAATCCTTCCTATTATAGACGTTCATGACCGGAGGACGCCTTGCGCGCCGCGGCAGCGGACCGCCTTTCTCATGCCTGTGTCCTTCACAAGCTTTGATATGATACCATACCAAATGGCGGATTGCAAGAGTTTTTTCGCGGGAAATCAGCGGAAAAG
>DJYJ01000064.1:18539-19969 GCA_002450075.1 Clostridiales bacterium UBA6981 | reverse complement strand
GTGCCGCGCTTGGGCAGGTGGTACTTGCCGTCTTCCTTGTCGAACCAGTCGGAAACAGCGGCGTCCATCGCGATCATGAAGTCCTCGCCGGGCTTGAAGCCGGCTTCCTCGATGGCCTTGACGATGACCTTGAGAGCGTCCTCGTCAGCAGCCAGGTTGGGGGCGTAGCCGCCCTCGTCGCCGACGCCGGCGGCGGGCGTGCCGTTCTCCTTCAGCGTCTTCTTGAGCTGATGGAAGACCTCGGCGCAGTTGCGGAGCGCTTCCTTGAAGCTCTTCGCGCCGACAGGCATGATCATGAATTCCTGAATGTCAACGCTGTTGGAGGCGTGAGCGCCGCCGTTGAGGATGTTCATCATCGGGACGGGCAGGGTCTTGGCGTTGGCGCCGCCGATGTAGTTGTACAGGCTCAGACCGGTGGCCTCGGCCGCGGCCTTGGCGCAGGCGAGGGAGACGCCGAGAATGGCGTTGGCGCCCAGACGGGTCTTGTTGGGGGTGCCGTCGAGCTCGATGAGCATCTTGTCGATGGAGACCTGATCGAGCACGTTCAGGCCGACCATGGCCTCGGCGATCTCGCCGTTGACGTTCTCGACAGCCATCGTGACGCCCTTGCCGCCGTAACGGCTCTTGTCGCCGTCGCGCAGCTCGCAGGCCTCGTGGATACCGGTGGAAGCGCCGGAGGGGACGGCCGCACGGCCGACCGTGCCGTCATCGAGCGTGACCTCGACTTCGACCGTGGGGTTGCCGCGGGAGTCAAGGATCTCGCGCGCCAGAACGTCGACGATTTCAAGATATTGTTTCATAGGTATTTTGTCCTCCTAAATAGATTCTGGGTATCTGGAAGGATTATACCCTATGCGGGCGGAAAAAGAAAGACCAAAGCGTGAATTTTCTGACGATTTTTTCTCGTTGTTTCGCACAAAATTTTCCCCCGCGCGGGCAACCTGCGCAAAAAAGCCTCTTCCCGCGTTGGTGGGAAGAGGCGATCTTTTGTTTCGATCGAAACGCACACACGCTTCTCTCGTGTGCTCAGCCGGCGTCCTCGACCTCTTCGGTCTCGTCCGCGGCCTGGGTCACGTCGTTTGTTGTTTCGTTCTTGGTGTGGATCCCGTCCTGGTCGGCGGTGATGCCGATCTCGTTGGTGACGGTCTGGGTAGTGGTGTTGCCGTCGGCGTCGGTTTTGCTGGTGGTAACGGTCGTCGTGGCGGTGTGCTCGCTGGAGACCTCGCACGCGCAGAGGGTGAAGACCATAGCGGCTGCCAGGATCAGCGCAAGGATTTTCTTTTTCATGGGTATGCTTATTCTCCATTACATTTTATACCATACGTATTTTACTACCGCCGCGGGAAAATGACAAGATTCTCTTTCCATCGCTGTTTGCTATGTGCTCTCCCTGGCATAGTCGGCCAAATAAAAACCACCCTGCTCCGCGG
>DJYJ01000064.1:0-18405 GCA_002450075.1 Clostridiales bacterium UBA6981 | reverse complement strand
CGGGTGAGGTCGAGCATCTTGTTGGAGAAGCCCCACTCGTTGTCGTACCAGGCGACGAGCTTGACGAAGTTGCCGTTGAGGGCGATACCGGCCTTGGCGTCGAAGATGGAGGTGTGAGCATCGGTACGGAAGTCGGAGGAAACGACCTCTTCGTCAACGTACTCGAGGATGCCCTTCATCGGGCCTTCGGAAGCGGCCTTGACGGCGGCGCAGATCTCATCATAGGTGGCGGCCTTCTCGAGGCGGACCGTCAGGTCAACGACGGACACGTCCGGAGCCGGGATACGCATGGACATACCGGTGAGCTTGCCGTTCAGGGACGGGATGACCTTGCCGACAGCCTTGGCAGCGCCGGTGGAGGAGGGGATGATGTTGTTGTAGATGGAGCGGGCGCCGCGGAGGTCCTTCTTCTTGGGGAAGCCGTCGACGATCGCCTGGGTGGCGGTGGAGGCGTGGACGGTGGTCATGAGGCCTTCGATGATGCCGAAGTTGTCGTTGACGACCTTGGCGAGAGGCGCGAGGCAGTTGGTGGTGCAGGACGCGTTGGAGACGAACTGCATGTCGGGGGTGTACTTGTCAAGGTTGACGCCGCAGACGAACATCGGGGTGTCGTCCTTCGCGGGGCCGGACATGATGACGACCTTGGCGCCGGCATCGATGTGAGCCTGGGCCTTGGACTTCTCGAGGTACACGCCGGTGCACTCGAGCACGTACTCGACGCCGAGCTCGCCCCAGGGGATCAGGGTGGCGTCACGGTAAGCCTTGTCGGAGAGGACCTTGACGACCTTGCCGTTGACGGTAACGGTGCTGTCCTCGTCGTTGCCGACGACTTCGCCGTCAAAACGGCCGTGGACAGAGTCATACTTCACACAGTAGGCGATGTGGCTGGCGGGATGACCCGGAGCGTTGATCGCGACGACCTCGATGTCGTCAGACTTGATGGCAGCGCGGAAAGCGAGGGAACCGATGCGGCCGAAGCCGTTGATGCCGACTTTGATCATGAACTTATCCTCCAGTTAAAAAATTTAAGCATATCGGGATGTGTTGACACACAAACAGCAAGGAAGCCAGAAACTCCCTTTGCTGATTGTCTAAATTGTATCATATACTATTGGCAAAAAGCAAGTTTTCATTCCGAACAACCTTCACAAAAATATGCCGAAATTTATGCCCTCGCCGCGCCGTTTTCGCGCCGGGTCTTGTACATTTTGTCGTATTTTGTTATGATTGGTTCGAATAGAGGGAAGGTGGGTCCGTCATGCTCAGTGTTTCGTCAAAGGTGCTGTCTCTTTCCGCGGAGGCGGCCGTGCTCGTTTCGGGCGGAAAAATCGTTTATGCCAACGCACATGCGGAGAAGATGCTCGGCGCTCCCTGCGTCGGCAAAGCGCTCTCGGCCGTTTTCAGCCCCGAGATCTGCCAGTCGCAGGCCGGCGTTTTCACCGCCGACACCGTCGTCGCAGGTAAGCGCTGCAACGTCCGCACGGCAAAGCTTGAGGACCTGCAGGCGTTCTTTCTCTCCCCTGTCGAGATCGCGCCGGTTCTGGTCAACGACGCGTTTTTGTTTTCCGTCAGGAGCGCGCTGATGAATCTGCGGCTCTCGGCCGGGCTGTCGCAGAGCCGGGCGGAGGAGAGCGGCGACGAAGAGCTGCGCTCCTATCTCCGTTCGCTCCAACGCGACGCCTTCCGCATCACGCGGCTTTTAGACAACGCCACGGTCGTGCGCGGTCTTGCCGCGGAGGATCTCGCGGTGTCGATGGAGCCGCTCGATCTGGCGAAGCTCTGCCGCGAGATCACCGACAGCGCTTCCCTGCTGCGGCCGGATATTTCCTTTAAGCTGTACGGCGAAGAGACGCTGTGTCTGTTCGCCGACCGGGTGCTCGTCGAGCAGATGATCTATAACCTTATTTCCAACTGTCTTGTCCACGCCGCGGGACTCAGCCGCATCAGCATCAGTCTCGTCCCAACGGCGACCCAGGTCATCTTATCCGTCAGCGACGACGGCTGCGGCATCGCCGAGGACGTGATGGGTCATGTGTTCGAGCGCTACCGCGCGGGCTTTTCGCTCGGAGAGATGGGCGACGGCGCGGGACTGGGGCTGTCGGTCGTGCGCGGGATCGCCCGTCTCCACGACGGCACCCTGATGCTGGAGAGCCGGCCGGGAAGCGGCGCCTCCGCGCGGGTATCGTTGGCGCGCAAGCTGCCCGCCGCCGCGCTGCGCACGCCGGAACAGGAGCGCATCCCGGAAAAAGCGCTGCTCACGGGGCTGGCGGACTGTCTGCCGCCGGAATGCTACGATGGGAAATATCTGGACTGATCCCATAATAAGAAGAAAGACGCTGTGCCGATGGCACAGCGTCCTTTCATTTTTATCAATATTCGTAAGTTCCTCCCCCGATGAATTCGCGGATCAGCGAATCCTTCGGGACAAGCTCTTCGTCGATGCTGCCGAAAAGCTGCAGCGCGGGCAGGACGGCCCGCAGCTCGTCAAAGCGCTCGATCCCCTCGGGAACGGTCTGGAACAGTTTGGTCGCCGTATGGTTGAACACCGGCAGCTCATAGGGAAGCGAAGAATCGAACTGGAAATCCGCCTTGTCCTTGAAGGGCGAGATATAGGTGATCTCGCCGCGGCGGACGTTGCCCCACATGCTCATGGTCTCGGCCGGGTCGGAGCCGCGGAAGTTATAATCGCGCACCATGCGTCTGACCAGCCGGAACCACGTGCGCTTGAAAACGATCCTGTCCTCGAACAGGACGTCGCTGCGCGCGGAGATATACAGCTTGAAGGCCTCGGGGTGGGTGACGGTGATCATGTCGTTGAGCGCGTGGATGCCCTCGAAGATCACGATCTCGTCCGCTCCGAGCTTGATGGACTTCGACGGCTCAAAGGCGCGCATCTTGCGGGAAAACTCGTACTTCGGCACATAGATGCGCTCGCCGCGCGCGAGCTTGGTGAAGTGCTCGTTCATCAGCTCCATGTCCAGACACAGCGGGCTTTCCAGGTCATACTCCCCCTCCGGCGTGCGGGGCGTCGTCTCGGGGCTGATCGTGTTGAAATAATCGTCCATGCCGACATAGTGGCTGCGGATGCCGCGCTTTTCCAGCGCCTCGGAGATCTTCATGGCCGTCGTCGTCTTGCCGGAGCCGGACGGGCCTGAGAGCAGCACGATCGGGCTGCGCTTATAGTTCTCGACGATCCGGTCCGCCGCCGCCTCGACGTTGGCGCGATACTTTGCGTCGCCCTCCTCGATCAGCGCGCGGGGGTCGGCGACCGTTTTGAAATTGATGTCATTGAGCAGATAGGCCATGTGTTACTCCTCCCATTGGCGATAGAACGCTTCGATTTTCTTCTTCTCACCGCACACGCCGTCGATGCCGCCGATATATTCCAGCGGATACTTCGGCGCGATGAAGCGGAGATTGCGCCCGCCGTCGCGGCGGATCAGCTTGGTCGAGCCGCCGGCGCCCATCGCGAGGATGCTGCACAGCTCTTCCATGATGCAGATGTTATACAGATTGACAAAGCCCGGCTTTGTCCAGCCGACGTTTTCAAAGCCGCCTGACATGAACTTCTGGCGGTAGAGATAATAGGGCTCATAGCCCTGCGCACGGAGAGAGCTCTCCGCGAAATCGAGCATCCGCCCGACCGAGAGCGCATCCGGCAGCTCGGCGCCCTCGTTGAGGATACGCGAGCCTTTTTTCAAGCTGAGCGTGTGGACCGTGATGTTCTCCGGCGCGAGGGCGAGCACCGCGCTGAGCGTTGCGCAGAAGCCCTCATAGCTGTCGGCGGGCAGCCCCGCGATCAGATCCATGTTCACCGAAAAGCCGCCGACCGCGCGCACCTTTTCGAGCGCCGTGACGATATCCGCGGCCGTGTGCCGGCGGCCGATGGCCTCGAGCACGGCGTCGGACATGCTCTGGGGATTGACGCTGACGCGGTCGCAGCCGTGAGCGCGCAGCACCCGCAGCTTTTCCTCCGTGATCGTGTCGGGTCTTCCGGCCTCGACCGTGAATTCCCGCACGGAAGAGAGATCGAAGCGCTCCTCCATCCGCGTGCACACGCGGTCGAGCTGCTCGGCCGAGAGCGTCGTGGGCGTGCCGCCGCCGAAATAGACCGCGACCGGGCGCAGCCCCAGACGGGCGACCTGCTCGCCGACGGCGTCGATCTCGCGCTCAAGCGCGTCGACGAAGGGCGCGATCAGCTTCATGCTCTTTTCGACCGACTGGCTGACGAAGCTGCAGTAGGCGCAGCGCGTGGGACAGAACGGCACGCCGAGATACAGACACACGTCCTTTTTCCCGAGCGAGGCCGCCGCGGCGAGTGTATGGCGCGTCGTATCGCGGCAGAGAGCGGCGCGCGGCGGCGTCACGTCATAGTCGCGGATGAAATGACGGAGCGCCTCATCCTCGTCCATGCCGCTTCTGAGCAGCGTGGAAAAGACCTTACCCGGCCGCACGCCCGTGAGCGCGCCCCAGGCGGGGTGCTCATGGCCGGAGGCGAGCGCGGCGCGGTACATCGCGTTTTTGATGAGCCTCTGGCAGATCCGCTCGGCGACAAGCTCGTCGGTCATCCCGCGGTTTTGCGCGCGCGCAGTTCCGCGCCAGCGCTCCTCACCGCGTGTAAAAAGGCAGCTTGCCGTCGTATAGGTATCGCCGCGGTGGAGCGAGATCTCCATCCGGTCCCCTTCCGGCTTTCCGTCCGGATAAAGGGGCCGCTCGTCCGGGAAGAGCGTCAGCAGCATCTGCTCGACCGCGTATTGATAGGTATGTCCTTTTAGATATAATTTCACCTTTGCGTTCTCCCGCAAAAAGACGTTTCGGCTCCTATGCACGGGCCGCCGGAGAAAAGAACGAGCCGGAAATGCCGGGCCCGCTATGATCGAAAACAGTATAACAGACAGGATAGCATCTGACAACGGTTAAATTTTTTGAAAAGACAAGGAATTTGAAGAAAAATCATTTGATATTTCTCAATTTTCCCGAAAAAAAAGATGGAAATTTTCTGAAAAATAGTGTATGATTATACTATGAGTAATAGAGTGGGGGAGCTATTTGATGTTTTCCGTCGGAGAAAAGATTATATACGGTGAAAACGGCGTCTGCACCGTCGAGAAGATCGGCTCGCTGCCGATGGACGGCGCAGGCGGAAAGGTGTATTATCACCTCACGCCGCTCATCGGGAGCGGCACCTACTTCGCGCCGGTCGATTCCGCGGCGTATATGCGCCCGGTCATGACCCGTTCGGAGGCCGAGGCCTTTATCGCCACGATCCCGGACATTGAGCCCGCGATCTGCAGCGATACGCGCTTCAACCACGTCGACGCCTTTTACAAGGAGCTGTTCAAGCTCCACAGCTGCGAGGCGCTGGTTTCCGTCATCAAGGGATTGTATTCGCGTATGGCGGACCGTAAAACCAAATCCAGCCGCGCGGAGGCGACGATGAAGCGCGCCAAGGATATCCTGCACGGCGAGCTGGCCGTGGCGCTGGACATCGACATCAGCGAGGTGGAGAGCTATATCGCCCGGACCGTGGCCGAGTAAGCACATCTATTCTTTGCAGGGCACAGAGCGTGCCCTGCTTTTTTATTGTCGTTTTTTTCAACGCGTGCTATACTGAAAATAAGAGATCAAAAAAGAACCGGGGTCTTGAACTTGGCTTCACTGATTGGGAAAAAAGATACCGACATGACCGTGGGGAGCATCCCGCGGCTTCTTGTCACCTTTGCGCTGCCGCTGATGATCGGCAACGTCTTCCAGCAGCTCTACAACACGGTCGACTCGATCATCGTCGGCAACTTCGTCAGCAAGCAGGCGCTCGCCGCCGTCGGCTGCACGGGGCCGATCATCAACACGCTCATCGGCGTGTTCGCCGGGCTCTCCGGCGGCGCCGGCGTCGTGATCAGCCAGTTTTACGGCGCGAAGGACCGCGAGCGGCTGAGCCGCTCGGTCCAGACCACGATCGTACTGACGCTGATCATGTGCGTCATCCTGACGGGGATCGGCGTCGCGATGACGCCGCTGATGCTGCGTCTGATGGATACGCCCGAGGACGTGATGGGCGCGGCGTCGGAATATCTGCGGATCTATTTCTGGGGCATCTCCGGGATGCTGCTGTACAACATCGGCGCGGGCATCCTGCGCGCCGTCGGCGATTCGACGCATCCGCTGTACTTTCTGATCTTCTCGGCTACGACGAACACCGTGCTCGACTATCTCTTCGTCAAGGTCTTTTCCTTCGGCATTGCGGGCGCCGCGATCGCGACGATCGTGTCCCAGGCGCTCTCGGCCGTGCTCGTGATGCGGGTGCTGATCCTCTCAGGGGAGGATTACCGCGTCGATCCGCGCGCGCTGCGGCTTGACGGCGCGATCTTAAAGCGCATCTGTGAGATCGGCATCCCCTCTTCGCTGCAGATGGGCGTCACGGCCGTGTCGAACGTCTTTGTCCAGTCGTATATCAACCGCTTTGAGAGCTCCTGCATGGCGGGCTGGGCCGCGTACAACAAGCTCGACGCCTTTGCCATGCTGCCGCTGATGGGCTTTTCCATGGCCGTGACCACCTTTGTGGGGCAGAACTACGGCGCCGGGAAGCTCGACCGCGCGCGCAAGGGGCCGCTGCACGCGCTTTGGATCGGCACACTGATCATGATCGCGATCTTAACGCCGATGATGGTCTTTGCGCCCACGCTGGTGCGCCTGTTCAATCAGGAGGCCGAGGTCATCGCCTTCGGTACGCTGTTCATCCGGCTCGTCTCGCCGTTCTATCTGCTGTGCACGATCAACCAGGTCTATTCCGGCGCGCTGCGCGGCGTGGGCGACACAAAGGCCACGATGGTCATCATGCTCTTCTCCTTTGTGCTCTTCCGCCAGCTGTATCTCTTCACAGTCTGGCATCTCAGCGGCAGCATCGTACCGGTCGCGCTGGGCTATCCCGCGGGCTGGATCATGTGCAGCACGATCATCCTCGTCTACTACTACCGCTTTGCCCGCCAGCGGGCGATCCGCCGCGCAGAGCAGGATCAGCTGCAGCACGGCTGAGGGCAGAGTCCAAAATCGAAAAGCCGGAAAAGATCATGGTCTTTTCCGGTTTTTTCATGGGCTGGACTGCTCAAGGGACAGCTCGTAATAATAGTTCACCAGCAGATCGACGCAGGCGCCGTAGCTTTTCAGCCCCAGCGTCTGGTCATAGCTGTGAAGAAAGCCCTCGTACACCGTGTTTGAGGCCTTCTGCACCGGCGTCTCGAACTGCCGCCAATAGGCGCTGCGCGCGGAAAGATCGCGCACGACGTTCTCGGAGAGCTCGGCGCGGATCTCCTCCCAGGCCGCATGGTCAGCGCGGTAGAGCGCGTTGCCGAGATGCGTATAGGCAAGCAGGCACGCGCTGTAACAATAATCCGCGTCCCCATAGCGCAGTGAGGCGAGCACCGCCGTGAAATTGGCCTCCTGCTCCCTGGCGACGCCGCGCTGGTGTGACAGCTCGTGCGCCACCGTGGCGGCGAGATCGCAGCGGGGCGAGTCCATGTTGACGTTTGCCTCCGCCGTAAAGGGGAAGAAAAAGCCCGTGAAGTCGAGATAGCTCATCACACGCGAGCAGACGATCCCCTTCGCCGCGAGCGCCGGACCGGCGAGCGCGGGATAGTCCTTTTCCGTCTCGGCGAAGACCTCCGGCGACTTCCGTATGATCTCCGCCCGGTCGGACGCACACAGCCCGTTTTCGTCACGCGCGACGAGTGCGCCGTAGTGATTCGCCCCGCGGGCGAAATAGCGCGTGACGGAGGCGAGCTGCTCGGTCGAGACGGGCTCGTTCACAAAGCCGCTTTGCGTGGCGAAATCGTCGGCATAATAATATACCCCCCAGAGCAGACAGAAAAGCGCGTACACCGTGAGACCGGCCGAGCAGAGTGTGATGAGCGTGCGGTACAGCCGTCTCCCCTTTTCCCCGCGGCGAAGCAGCATGGCAATCTGATATATTATGTAAACTAATGCGGCGGTCGCCGCGAGCGCGAGCAGCAGCTCCGCCACCGAAAAGGGCACGTGGGCGTTAAGCGAGCCGAGCACGCGGTGGAGCGGCCGCACGACCTTTTCTGAGAGCAGGACCATCAGCTCATGCCGGCCGCGCAGGGCAAGGTGCAGCGCGATCAGGCCGGCCGATACGAGCAGCAGCACATGGCGCCGCGGACAGAGCGCGAATATGGCGGCGAGGCCGCGTTTTTCTCTCGTTTTTGTTTCCATGGCAAAAACTATACACTGTTTTCCACTTGACAGCAAGTGACAAATAATACTATTATCTGATTAAATTCTTTAATCAGATAAGCCGCAGTTCTGCGGCATTTTCAGCGCAAAAGGCGCTGAAAATCCGTCAACTGTGTATAAGTTCGGCTAAACGAAATCGAAGATTTCGAGCCTCACTTATCATACAGAACCTCTACGCACCTTACGGTGCTATAAAAACCTTTTAAACAATTAAAGGTTTTTATGAGGTTCTAGTATAAATCCTTTTATAAAAGCAAACTGTCATCCTGGGCGTCAAGCGAAGGATCTTTCACAGTCCGTCTTTTGTTGAAAGATTCTTCGGCCAAAGGCCTCAGAATGACAGTATTGGAGGGAGCTGCAGAGCATCTGCAGCCCCCTCTGTTTTTATCTTGTGATGATCGTTCCGGTTTTGCCCACAAGGGCGTCGGCCGCCTTTTCGAGCGACGTGATCAGCGCCGTGCCGCCGCAGGAGCGGACGAATTCCATGCAGGCCTCGATCTTCGGCTGCATGCTGCCCGGCGGGAACTCGCCAGCGGCCATATATCGCTCGCACTCCTGGAGCGTCAGGCTTTCGAGCGCGCGCTCGTCGGGCGTCCTGTAATGGAGGCACACCCGCTCGACCGCCGTTAAGATCACCAATCTGTCCGCGTGCAGCTCGCGCGCGAGCAGCGCGCAGGCGCGGTCCTTGTCGATGACGGCGTCGACACCCTCCAGACCGTCATCCGTCTCCACGACGGGGATCCCTCCCCCGCCAACGGTGATGACGATATTGCCCGCCGCGACAAGCTGTTCGACCAGCTCAAGCTCGACGATGCGCTTCGGCAGCGGCGAGGGCACGACGCGGCGATAGCCCCGTCTCGCATCCTCGACAAAGACATAGCCCTTCTCCGCCGTGATCGCCTCTGCCTCTTCCTTTGCAACAAAGCTGCCGATGGGCTTGGTCGGATTGAGGAAGCCGGGATCGTCCGGATCGACAACGATCTGGGTGATCACGGCAGCGCAGCTCTTTTTGATCCCCTTTTCGCGCAGCGAACGGCCAATCGCCTGCTGCAGGTGATAGCCGATATAGCCCTGGGTCATCGCGCCGCACTCGGGAAAGGGCATGGGCGGCGTGCCGCCGCCTTTGTTTGCCGAAAACTCCATTGCCAGGTTGATCATGCCGACCTGGGGGCCGTTGCCGTGGCCGATGACGACCTCATAGCCCTGCTCGACAAGGTCGGCGATCACGCCGGCCGTATTCTGTACCAGTTCAAGCTGCTTTTCAGGGGTGCTGCCGAGCGCGTTGCCGCCAAGGGCAACCACGATTGTCTCTGCCATGGCGGTATTAGTGCAGCGTGGCGTAGAGGACGGCCTTGATCGTATGCATGCGGTTTTCCGCCTCGCGGAACTGGCGCGCATGCGTGCCCAGGAAGACGTCGTCGGTCACTTCCATGGCCTCGAGGCCGAACTTTTCGTAGATCTCCTCGCCCACAGTGGTCTCACGGTCGTGGAAGGCGGGCAGGCAGTGCATGAAGATGGCATCGCTCTTGGCCTTTTCCATCAGCGCGGCGTTGATCTGGTACGGAAGGAGAAGCTTAATGCGCTCAGCCCACAGCTCGGCCGGCTCGCCCATGGACAGCCAGATGTCGGTATAGAGGATGTCGCAGTCCTTCGCGCCCTGGGCGGGATCCTCGGTAAACTCCAGGATCGCGCCGGTCTCGCCGGCGATCTCATGGCACTTTTCGACGAGCCACTCGGCGGGCATCAGCTCCTTCGGGCCGCAGGCGCAGTAGTGCAGCCCCAGCTTGGCGCAGACGACCATGAGGGAGTTGGCTACGTTGTTGCGCGCGTCGCCGAAGAAGGTCAGCTTGCGCCCTTTAAGATCGCCAAACTCCTCGCGCGCGGTCAGCATGTCCGCGAGCATCTGCGTGGGGTGGAAATCGTCGGTCAGACCGTTCCACACGGGGACGCCGGAATACTTTGCCAGGTCCTCGACGACCGACTGCTTGAAGCCGCGGTATTCGATGCCGTCGTACAGGCGGCCGAGCACCTTGGCCGTGTCGGCGAGCGACTCCTTCTTTCCCATCTGGGACGAGCCCGGATCGAGGAACGTGACGCCCATGCCGAGGTCTCGCGCGGCCACCTCGAAGGAGCAGCGCGTACGGGTGGAGGTCTTCTCGAAGAGCAGGACGATCTGCTTGTCGCCGAGCCATTTATGCGGGGTGCCGGTCTGCTTCATGCGCTTGAACTCCGCCGCGAGATCGAGCAGATACCGGATCTCCTCTGGCGTGTAGTCCAGCAGGGTAAGAAAGCTTCTGCCGCGGATGTTGAGTGCCATGGTGTTTGTTCCTCCTCGTATGATTAAGTGTGATAACTCTTCTTTTTATTCGGCGCGGATGAGCGGCATGGACATGCAGCGCGGGCCGCCGCGACCGCGGGAGAGCTCCGCCGACGGCATTTCCAGAATCTCGATGCCGTTGTCTCGCAGGATCGGATTGGTCACGTCGTTGCGCTCATAGACGATCACCCTGCCCGGCGCGATGGCAAGCGTATTCGACCCGTCGTTCCATTGCTCGCGCGCCGCGGCGATCATGTCGTCGCCGCCGCAGTGGATCAGCTTTACCCGCTCGGTATGCGTATACTTCTCCAGAATATTCTCGAGCGTTTCGTCGACGCGCTCGATATGCAGCTCGGCCGGGTCGTGCGCGCCGGGCGTGATCTCGTAGACCGTCAGCGGGCCGATGATCGCCGGGTGGACGATATACTTGTCCGTGTCGATCTGGGTGAAGACCGTGTCGAGATGCATGAAGGCGCGGCTGGACGGGATGTCAAAGGCGAGCACGGTGCGCACGGTGGCCTCCGGATCGGAGAACAGGCGGCGCGCGACGCGCTCGATCCCGTCGGGCGAGGTGCGCTCGGAGATGCCGATGGCGATCGTCTCGGCGGTGAGGTTCAGCACGTCACCTCCCTCGATGCTGGCGTGGTCGGTGCGGTCGCAGTAGCGGCGCACCTCGGCAAAATCGGGGTGATAGCGGAAAATATAGTCGGCGTAGATCGTCTCGCGCCGGCGTGTGGGATAGTGCATGCGGTTGATCAGCACGCCTCTGCCGACCGAGGCGAAGGGATCGCGCGTGAAATAGAGATTCGGCATCGGGTCGACGACGATGTCGTCGGCGGGTGCGATCCGGTCCTGCAGCGAGTAGAGCGACGCGCCGCCGATCTCCTTGAGGGCGATGCCCTCCATCGTCTTTTCGACCAGCGCCTTGCCCGCAAAATTCTCCAGCAGATAATCGCACAGCTTGTCCCGCCATTTGCCGGTCCGGATATCGCCCTCGCTCAGCCATTGGAGGATAAAGGGACGGACAAGCTCGGGGCGAAGGGCAAGCACCTCGGTCATCAGGTCCTCGAGATAGACGACCTCGACGCCGTTTTCCCGCAGGATCGCGGCAAAGGCGTCATGCTCACGCTGGGCGACCCTGAGGAACGGGATGTCGTCGAACAGCAGCTCGCCGAGGCGCTTGGGCGTGAGCTTCAGCAGCTCCTTCCCCGGCCGGTGCAGCAGCACGCGCTTTAGCGGTTGGATCTCGTTTTTGACACAGATTCCTTTCATCTTCGGCTCCTACAAAATTTTTCCTGTTATCGGGCAAAACAAAAGGTACAGCGGACACCGTACCTTTTGATTCGCGATCAGCGCCTGTTGAGACGCAGCCGCGGCTTTTCTATAAAACTTGGGCAGAAGCGCTTACATCGACTCCGGCGCGGAAACGCCGATGAGAGAGAGCGCGTTTTTCAGCGTGATCATCGTGGCCGTCACGAGGCCGAGACGCTGGTTCGTCAGCTCCGGATCGTCGGGGTTGTTGACCTTGACGGCGTTGTAATAGCTGTGAAAGGTCTTGACGAGGGAGATGATATAATCCGTCAGCTTGTTGGGCTTGCGCAGCGCGGCGTCGGAGGCGACCTCCGCCGGGAACTCGCCGATCTTTTTGAGCAGCATCAGCTCGCGCTCGTCGCTGAGGCGGTCATAGCGCTCGCAGCGCTCGAACTTGGCGATCTTGGGGTTCGTCAGGATCGAGTTCATGCGGGAATGGGCATACTGGGCGTAATAGACGGGGTTGTCGTTGTCGCGGCTGCGGGCGAGCTTGAGGTCGAGATCCATGTGGGTGGAGACGTCCTTTGCGACGAAGAACCAGCGCGCGGCGTCCAGCCCGATGTCATTGCAGAGCTCGCGCAGCGTCAGCGCGTTGCCGGTGCGCTTGGACATCTTGACCTCGACGCCGTCCTCGACCATACGCACCATCTGGATCAGGTCCACCTCCAGCGTGTCCTCCGGATAGCCGAGCGCTGTCAGCGCGGCCTTCATGCGGGTGATATACGAATGGTGATCCGCGCCCCAGAGATCGATGAGCTTGGGATAGCCGCGCTCGATCTTGTAGACGTGGTTGGCGATGTCGGGCGTGAGATAAGACAGCGTCCCGTCACTCTTGCGCAGCACACGGTCCTTGTCGTCGCCGTAATCGGTCGAGCGGAACCACAGCGCGCCGTCCTGCTCGTAGAGCAGGCCCTTGTCCTGCATCAGGCGCAGGCAGGCGTTGATGCGCGCGCGGTCGTTTTCATAAAAGAAGGTCTCGTGCATCCACGAATCGATCCTCACACCGTAGGCGAGCAGATCCTTTTCGATCTTTTTCAGTTCGAGCTCCTTGCCGGTCTGCATGAAATAGGCCATGCGCTCCTCTTCCGGGGCGTCAAGCCATTTGTCGCCGTCCTTCTTTGCGATCTCATACGCGATCTGCCGGACGTCCTCGGCGTGATAGCCGTCCTCCGGCAGCGGGTAGTCGTCGCGGCCGAAGTATTCGAAATACCGCGCCGTCAGCGATTTGCCGAGCATGACAATCTGGTTGCCGGCGTCGTTGACATAGTACTCGCGCAGCACGTCATAGCCGCTCGCCTCCATCAGGCGGCAGATGCAGTCGCCCCAGGCGGCATTGCGGGCGTGGCCGCAGTGCAGATCGCCCGTGGGATTGGCGCTGACCCACTCGACCAGGACGCGCTTGCCCTTGCCGCTGTCGTTGCGGCCGTAGGTCTCGCCCGCGTCGATGACCTTGTTGATCAGGCCGCCGAGCGCGTCCTGCTTGAGGCGGAAGTTGATAAAGCCCGGACGCGCGACCGTGACGCTCTCGACCTCGGCGGCGAGCAGCTCGCCGAGCTTGGCGGCAAGCGCCTCCGCGATCTCCATCGGGTTTTTCCGCAGCGTGCGGGCGAGCTTCATCGCCACATTGGTGGAATAGTCGCCGAACTTGGGGTCCTGCGGCGTTTCGACCACATAGAGCCCGTCCTCCGGCGTGATGTCATAAACCGCCTGTACGGCCTCACCCGCGGCGGCATAGATTTTGCTTTCAAAATCGCTCATGGTTTTTTCCTCGTTTCCGCGCAAAACGCGCGGAGCTTTCCTGTTATCATAGATCCGCCCCATAGCATACCACAGTTTCCCGGTTTTGAAAACAGTTTCTTGCCTGCGGCGGGCAGAATCGATCAGCCGTAGGTGTGCATGCCGTGCAGCAGCGTGTTCACGCCCGCGAAGGTAAAGAACACGACGAAGACCGCGATCACCAGATACCAGGCCATCTGTCTGCCCTTCTTTTTGCCGCGCAGGCGCAGATGGAGATAGACCGCGTAAATGATCCACGTGATCAGCGCCCAGACCTCCTTGGGGTCCCAGGTCCAGAAGGCGGACCAGGCCTGCTCGGCCCAGATCGCGCCGGAGAGGATCACGACCGTGAGGAAGAGGAAGCCGAAGATGACGAGACGGTAGCTCAAGAAGTCCATCTGCTCGAGCGCCTTTTGGTTGTCACCCTCTTTTTTCGAGAGGAGCAGATAGCGCGCGCCGATGCACCCGGCGATGACGAAGGCAGCATACGACAGCACGGCCGAGCCGATGTGCACGCCGAACCACGCGCTGCGCAGCGCGGGCATCAGATCGCGGATCTCCATCGGCTGGAGCGCGGCGTAGGTCATGATCAGCAGCGTCACGGGGATCGCAGCGACCTTGAGCCACTCGGTCTTCATCCGGGAACAGACGGCGATCGTAAAGAGCGCCACGCCCCAGGCGAAGCCGTTGGAAAATTCAAACTGGTTCGACAGCGGCAGACGCTTCGCCGCGATGCCGCGCGCGACGATAAACACCGTGTGCAGCGCGAAGGCCGCGATAAACGTGATCCAGGCCGCGCGCAGCAGCTTTTCCTTTCGAAAGGCCGTGCCGGTGAACTCCAGAACCACGGAAACGGCATAGGCGGCAAAGGCAATAAAGAACAGGGCTTTCATTCACTTTCGTCCTTTCTCTCATAGGCTTCGAATTCCGCGCCGAGCTCGACGCGCATGCGCTCCGGCTTCGGCCCGCCGACGGCGTAGCCCTCCGCGTCGAGCTTGACGAGGACGACGTCGCAGAAGAAGGTGATGTAGAGCGCGGCCGTCATCAGCGCGAAGACGGCGATCAGCAGCGCGTTCACCGCGCCGGGCGTGCGCTTGATGCGAAGGCCGGGGTATTCGACCGGGTCGTTGAAGCGAAAGACGAGGCCGCCGGTTTCGATCTCATCGCCCGGGAAGACGAGAAGCGAGCGATACTGGCCTCCCTCGGCGACGATGACCTCATAGACCGGGTTGGCATAGTGCCCAGAGACGGAGGAGATCAGCGTTACGTTCCCGCTCGGGTCCTGCAGATAATCGGGATAGAGCGCCTGATACCAGACCCCGCTCACCCCGTCAAGGGAGAGAAAGACCGTGTCGGTCAGCGTAAAGTCGTCCTCGCCGCCGTTCGCGGGGTTTTTGACCGTGACCGAGCCGGCCGTGCCGTAGGTCTGCTGATAGACCTTGTAGGGGCCGAAGCTCATCGGATAGTTCACGCGGATCTGTTTCGTCTCGCTGTGCCGCCCGTCCGGCAGCGTGATGCGGATCTCACTGGTGAAGTCCAGCCGTCCGCTCGCGTCCTCGATGGAAAAGTCGTAGACGTGGATCTCGGTGCCGTCCGGCATCATGACCGATTCGCCCGGCAGGCAGGTCTGATCGGTCACCTGCGGCAGATAGAGCGCCGCCGCGCCGACGATCACCGTCAGCAGGATGGACAGGTGAGTCAAAAAGCTGCCGTAGCGGCCGAAGCTGTTTTTCGTGAAGATCTCGCTCTCGCCGATCTTCTCGCCCCGGCAGCGCATCGCGACGAGATGATCGCGCAGCTTGTCCACGCCCTCCGGTGTAAGGCGCACCGTATCCGGCAGCTTTGCCGCGCGCTCGCGCTCGGTTTTGCTCGACGCGACGACGGTCTTGATGCGCACGATCGAGCAGAGGATCAGATTCAGACACAGCATCACGAGGATCGCGATGAAATACCAGCTGGAAAAAATGTGGTCGAGCCCCAGCTTTAGGATCGGCGCATAAGCGCCCTCATAGTTCTGCACATACCACATCGCCTCGTGCTCCTGCGGGATGACCGAGCCGACGACCGAACATACGGCGACGAGCGCGAGCAGCAGGATGCCGAAGCGCATGGAGCGCAAAAATGACAGGACTTTTTTCATGGGCAGCACTTCCTGTTACTTAAAACAGCCGCCCGCCCCAACGGGCGGGCGGCTTAAAAGCGAATTAAATTCTCTCGGCCTCTCAGCCGGCGGCGCGGAGGAGGTTGATGGCCTGGTTGGTCAGCGCCTCGGCCTTGTCAAGGAGATCGTCCGTCAGCGTCGGGTTGTGGGCGCCCTCGCTGTTTTCCACGAACACAAAGTCCCAATAAAACTGGGCGTCGCGGGCCAGGGAGCGGATCTCATTGAGCTTCGCCTCGCTGATCTTGCCGCTTTCGACCGCGGCGGCCAGCTGCTCGGTCAGAAACTCGAGCTCATAGCCGATGGAATACGTACGCGCCTCGATGCGCTCCTGGGTCTCGTGCACCTCGGTGACGAGGTCGACGTGGCACTTGGAGCACTCGTTCTCGATCAGCTCGGGGTTGTCAAGCGGGCTGATGAGGTTGTGGCTGCGGTAGGTCATGCCGTTGTCCTTGGTCGCGGTGGGCATATGGCAGTCGGCGCAGGTGTAGGTCGCGCGGTGCTGGCTGCCCTCGCCGAGATAGGTCTCGAATTCGGGGTGCTGCACCTTGATCTGCTGGACGCCGGTGCGCGGGTTGGTATAGTCGGCAAAGACCTTGCCGTCGGAGAAGTTCGCCCCGTCGTTGAAGAAGGCCAGCATCGTCGCCGGATCCATGCTCTCGATGGAGTTGTGGGCGATCTTGGTCTCCTTGGTGACCGGGTCGAAGTAATACTCGTTGTGGCACTGGCCGCAGGACATGTTCGCCGCGTCGACGCTGTTGAAGTCGTCGCCGAGCGCGTCGATCCAGTAGGTGTGGGTCACCGTGATCTGGCCCGGGGTGTTGGCGTGACAGTTATAGCAGCTGATGCCCTCGACGACGTGCTGCTGCACGTCGGTCCAGGCGTACTGATAGGCCTCGACGCCCTCTTCGTTGACCATGTTGGTGAAGTCCGGGGTCTTGCAGGTCCAGCAGTTGGCCAGGGCGTGGGGACGTCCGGTCTCCTCGATGTCGACGACGTCATAGTAGTGGCCCCTGGCGCTGCCGTAGCAGAAGGAGAAGCCGTAGGGCTCATAGAGCGTGGGGAGCATCGGGTACTGCTCGAGATAGTCGACGATCTCCGAGCTCTCGCGCGTCATGTTCCAGCTCTCGTAGATCTCGGGGTACTTCTCAGCCCAGTCGGAGGCGTGGAGCACCGTGACGCCGGAGTGCGTCTCGACCTGGGCGGCGATCTGCTCGACCTTGATGATCGAGCCGCCGAAGTTGGCCGGATCGAGCCCGCCGCTTCGGAGAGCGTTGAAGATGGCGGCCTTGATACCGTCGGACGAGAGCGTCGCGCCGGAGACGGCGTCGACCTTCAGACTCTGGGCGTCGTAGATGATCTTGGGCAGGGACAAAATCGCCTTGGAGCCGATGCCCTCGGTCTCTTCATCCTCGAGGATCTTGATCTGATAGATGTGATCGTTCGTCGCGGCGATCTGGACAGTGATGTCGGCGTTGCGGCCCATGGCCGTGCCGGTCAGCGTCAGCGCGCCGGCGGGCACCTCGCTGTCAGCGACGCCGGCCTGCCGCCCGGCAGCGCCGGAGACGGCGTTTCCGATCGCGACGGCAACGATGAACAGGCCGCACAAAATGGCGACCAGATCGTCCTTTCGCAGCTTTTTCCATAGTGCAAGAAGCTTCCCGTGAAGTTTCATGTTTCCCTCCGCCGCACCTTGAAAAGGCGCGTCTTCGTATTCTTCCGTGCATGCCGAGAAAGACTACGGCATAGTCCAGTAATAGCATACCATACCGCCCTAAAATTGGCAATTGGATAAACTGCTCAATTCCCCCGGCGGAAACTTGGCAGAATGACAAAGGGAAAAGAGCCCTCCGGCCGGATGGCTCTTTTATCTCTGATTCATGCTTTGAACGCTTTTCTCGTCTATCCCCTCTAGGTAAAGTTCCTCCGCCTCTTGTTGTGCGCGGATAAGGATACTCCTGGCCCGGGCATCATCGCCTCGCTCCAGCACCTCGATCGCTTCAGTGATTCGGCGGAACAGCAGAAAATACATTTTCTTGAACAAAATTTCCTCCATTTATGCGTCAAATCTGCGTCATTTTCTCTTTTGACTATACTATGACGCTAAAATTTTGTCAACACTTCGTCATGGAGGATGACCAGATGATCGATAATAAATCGCGCTTTACGCTTCGCGTTGAGCCGGAACTGTTGGAGAAGCTCGGCTATATTGCGGAATATGAAGGGCGCACAAAAAACCGGGAACTGGAACAGCTGATCAAAAGGCGTATTCGTGAATTTGAATCGGAGCATGGCGAGATCCCCGCGCCGTAAGGGATTCTTTCCTCTGCTGCGACGCTAAGCTAGTCCTTTAGGGCGGAGGCCTCTTCGCGGCTCTGATGTGTACTGAAAACGCCGTAAGGGATTCGCTTGCATCCTATTTTCCCTTGCGTGAAACGGGAAAATAGGATAAAGGTATCGACCAGTTTCTGAACTGGTCGATGAAAGCCCCACCGGGGCTTTCGGACATGATTCGAATCCCTTACTTCTGCTGAAATATGCCAAAAAGGGCCATCCCGAATGGGATGGCCCTTTTTGGCACGCCGTAAGGGATTCG
>DJYJ01000050.1 GCA_002450075.1 Clostridiales bacterium UBA6981 | reverse complement strand
AGCAGCGCGTCGCGATCGCGCGGGCGCTGGCGACAAAGCCGAAATACCTGCTCTGCGACGAGGCGACCAGCGCGCTCGATCCCACGACGACCCGCGCGATCCTGGAGCTGCTGCGCGAGATCAACGAGACCTTGGGCGTGACGATCATCGTCATCACGCACGAAATGAAGGTCATCGACCAGATCTGCGACCGCGTCGCCGTCATCGACCACAGCCGCATCGCCGAGGAGGGCAAGGTCAGCGAGGTGTTCACCAATCCCCGCTCGCAGATCGCGCGCGACCTGATCATCCCGCGCGAGCGCACCGTGCTCGAGACCGAGGGCGGCAAGCGTTTGCGCCTTACCTTTGACGGCGAGACCACCGCGGGGCCGCACATCGCGGAGATGATCCTGGCCTGCCAGGCGCCCGTCAGCATCCTGCAGGCCAGCACGAAGGAGCTCGACGGCGTGATCTACGGCTACACGATCATCGAGCTGCCGAAGGACGCCCACCAGGCGGAGAAGATCCTGATCTGGCTGCAAAACAGCGGCATCCGCTGGAAGGAGGTCGAATAAGATATGCTCAGCGAAATGTTTTTAAAGCTCTGGAACAACGGTATCCTGCAGCGCGGCGTCTGGGAGACAGTCTATATGACCGTGCTCTCCACGGCGATCTCCTATGTCATCGGCCTGCCGCTCGGCGTCGTGCTGACGGTCACGGACAAGGGCGGGCTGCACCCGATCCCCTGGCTCAACCGACTGCTCGGCGTCTTCGTCAACTTCTTCCGCTCGATCCCGTTCATCATCCTGATGGTCGCGATGCTGCCGGTGGCCAACTGGATCGTCGGCACCTCGCTCGGCAACAAGGCGATGATCGTCATGCTCGTCATCGCGGCCTCGCCCTATATCGCCCGCATGGTCGAATCTTCCGTCAAGGAGGTCGACGGCGGCGTGATCGAGGCGGCCCAGTCCATGGGCGCGAGCAATTTCGAGATCGTCTGCAAGGTCCTCCTGCCGGAGGCGAAGCCCTCGCTGATCATGGGCGCGGTCATTTCGATGGTCACGATCCTGGGATATTCCGCCATGTCGTCGACGATCGGCGGCACGGGTCTGGGTCAAATCGCGATCAGCTACGGCCATCAGCGCTTCAATCCCGACATCAAGTGGATCTGTGTATTTCTGACTGTAATAATCGTCCAGATTATTCAGGAGCTGGGGACCGCCATTGCGCACCGCAGCGATAAAAGAATCAAAGAGTAAGCAAAACCCAAAAGGAAAGAAAAGGAGAAGAAGAAATGAAAAAGAAACTCGCCATCGTCCTTGCTGTCGCCCTTCTCGCGCTCAGCATCGCCGCCTGCGGCCAGTCCGCCGCTCCCGCCGCCGCGCCGGCAGAGGCTGCTCCCGCGGCCGAAGCCGCTGCGCCTGCTGCCGAATCCGTCAAGCTGACGGTCGGCGCCAGCTCCACCCCGCACGCCGAGCTGCTTGAACTTGTCAAGCCCGCTCTCGCCGAGCAGGGCATTGAGCTCGACATCGTCATCTATGACGACTATGTTCTGCCCAACACCGCGCTGCAGGACGGCGAACTTGACGCCAACTACTTTCAGCACACCCCGTATCTGAACAGCTTCAACGAGTCGAACGGTACCGATCTCGTCTCTGCGGGTCTCATCCACTATGAGCCCTTCGGCATCTACTCCAAGAGCGTTGCCGCTCTTGCCGATCTCGCCGACGGCGCCACGATCCTGGTCCCGGACGACGAGTCCAACCAGACCCGCGCGCTGCTGCTCCTGGCCCAGGAGGATCTTGTCGTCCTGCCCGAGGGCGCTTCCGTTGAAAACGGCGTGAGCGTGCTCGACATCGTCGACGCCAAGGGCTTCAACATCCAGGCGGCCCAGGCCGACGCGATCCCGAGTCTGCTTGCCAACGCCGATGAGGGCACCATCGCCGTCATCAACTACAACTATGCGCTCGGCGCCGGCTTCAAGACCAGCGACGCGCTTGCCATCGAGGACGCCTCCGGTGACGCCGCCCAGACCTATGCCAACATCATCGCCGTCCGCCGCGGCGACGAGACCCGCGCCGAGATCCTGGCGCTGGTCGCGGCTCTGCAGGACGGTGCGGTCGACGCCTACAACGAGCAGACCGGCGCCGGCATCGTCCCCATCGCCTGATCTGCTTGATATCCAAAAACACAAACACGCCGCTGTCCGACAGGACAGCGGCGTGCTTTGCTTTTGTTTGGCGTTCAATCGATATGGATGACCGGCTCGTTCAATTCCCGCGCGGTAACGTTCGGGTTGTGATAGCGCTCGCGCGTCACGGTCGCGCCGCCCATGTTGATGGCCTGGCGCGGGCAGAACTGCAGGCAGCTGAGGCACTGGATGCAGTCGGTGCCGAAGTCCGGCCGCCCGCCGACCATTTTGATGTTCCCCTTCGGGCAGAGCGAGGCGCACTGGCCGCAGCCGATGCACCTGCCGGTCACGGTGAAGGCCGCGGCCTTTTTCGGCGCGAGCTTCGGCCACACGGAGGCCTCCAGCCGGTTGAACAGCGGGGCGGACGGCGCCTTGTCCGAGCGCACCTTGTTCTTCACATCCTCGGCGATCTTCGCCGCCAGCTCCTCCGAGCGCTTCTGCGCCTTCTCCGGCGTCAGCGGCGGGATCATCAGCGTGTGCGGCATCAGCCAGATGCACGCGCTCTGGTGTGAAATGCCCGCGTGGTAGTGCAGCGGCACGATCTCGTTGATCTTGGAAAGGCCGATCCCGGGATAGCCGGCGAAGCTCACCACGCCGAAGGTGTAAGTGTTCGCACCAATAAAGAGGCGGCGGACGAAGCGCTCCACCTCGCCGGGCAGACCGCCCGCGTAGCAGGGGAAGACAAAGCCGACGCGCTCGGCCTCGTGTACGTCGCGCACGGCGGGCAGGCGGCGCATTATCACGATGTCGGTGTCGCCGAGGACCCTGGCGATGTTCTTCGCGATGTCAAGGCAGTTGCCGGTGCCGGAAAAGCAGAAAATGACGTTCTTGCTCATGTCGACAGTCTCCTTGTGTTTGTATCCTTTACAGGCTCAGATCAAAGATGGAATCGTCGTTGTCGATCCACTCCTGCACGTCGATCTTGCGGTACTCGGTCGGCGTCGAGCGGATGACGACCTTTTCGATGCCGGCGTTGATGATCTGGCGCTTGCACATCGAGCAGGACATCGCGTTCGTAAGCAGGTTGTTCGTCAGCGCGTCGCGTCCGACGAGATAGATCGTTGCGCCGATCATGTCGCGCCGCGAGGCGGAGATGATCGCGTTGGCCTCGGCATGGACGCTGCGGCAGAGCTCATAGCGCTCGCCCGAGGGGATGTGCAGTCGCTCGCGCGTGCACTCGCCGATGTCGGAGCAGTTGCGCCGCCCGCGCGGGGCGCCGTTGTAGCCGGTGGAGATGATCTCGTCGTTGCGCACGATGATCGCGCCGTATTTGCGCCGCAGGCAGGTCGAACGCTCGAGCACGGAGTCGGCGATGTCGAGATAATAGTTCTGTTTATCGGTACGGCTGTCCATAATGATCCCTCCGAAGTTTTCAGATAAAATAATTATATCTGCCCCGGAGAGGCAAGTCAACGAATTCCTGTGGCTTTTTTCGCCGCGCTGTGGTAAGATGAGGGTGCTATGAACAAGAGAAATTACATGCGAGAACTGGACAGGATCATCGAAAAGCGCGGAGGGAGACGCCCGCGCGTGCTGCTGCACAGCTGCTGCGGCCCGTGCTCGTCGTCGGTGCTGGAGTACCTCACGCGCTATTTTGACGTGACGCTGCTGTGGTATAACCCCAACCTCTACCCGCAGGAGGAGTTCGAGCGCCGCTTTGCCACCCAGATCGAGCTGATCGAAAAGATGGGACTGACCGAGGAGGTCAGCGTCCTGGCCGAGAGCTGGAAGCACGAGGACTATCTTTCCCGCGCCGCGGGGATGGAGGACGAGCCGGAGGGCGGCCGGCGCTGCACCGAATGCTTCCGGCTGCGGCTTTTGGAGTGCGCGAAGCTGGCAAAAAAATACGGCTTTGATTATTTCTGCACGACGCTCACGGTCTCGCGCCACAAGGACGCCGAGCGCATCAACGCTCTCGGCGAGGAGATCGGCAAGGCATGCGGCGTCAAGTGGCTGCCGTCGGATTTCAAAAAGCGCGACGGGGAAAACCGCTCCCAGCAGCTCGCCGAGCAGTACGGCCTGTACCGTCAGCTCTACTGCGGCTGCGAATTCTCGCTCCACCGCCGCGAGGCGGGCGCGCCGGACGCGGAGATGCCATAAAAGGGAAACGGAAACCGGTTGCTGTAAAAATTGTCATCCTGAGCGTTAAGCGAAGGATCTTTTCGGAAATTGACCGCAGGAAAAAGATTCTTCGGCCTAAAGGCCTCAGAATGACAGAATAGGGGCTGTTGCAAGGTTTTTGCAACAGCCCCGTTCTTATTCTTTGGGAAATCCGCTGCCGCCGTCGGCCTTGTCGCGCAGCAGGGCGATGCCCTTTTTCAGCCACTGCGGGATCGGCGCGCCGAGCAGGCCCGCGTTCTCCACGATACTGCCCAGCTCCGTGAAGCTGTACCAGATCGCGACAATCAGCGTCAGATAGTGCCGCTCGGGCACTGCTCCGAGGATCGGCGCGGCCGTGCTGTGCAGCACGACGCTGATCGCGATGTCGCACAGCGCCGCGACCAGCAGCGCCGTGATCTCGCCGAGCTTGTGCCACAGCCCCTGCCTTGCCGCGGCGCTGGACCACTCGCCTCTGGCGCGCGCGGCCCAGGTGCCGGTGATATAATCCACGGCCATCGCCGCAATGAAGACCGCGACCGCCCAGCCCAGCCAGCCCCACAGAGCCGTGAGAAAGCTGATCACGAGCGTGAGCGAGGCCTTGATTTCCCTTGCTTTATCAGGTGCGTTCATGTTTATTCCTCTCTTTTTATCCGTGATCCCAGAGCGCCGAAAAGCTCTGTCCGCCGAACTCGCCGTCCGCGTCGAGACCGGCTTTCCTTTGAAAAGCCGTCAGCGCGGCGCGGGTCTTTGGCCCGAAAACGCCGTCCGCGCTTCCGCAGTCAAAGCCGTGGGCGGAGAGAAGCGTCTGGAGATTGAAAACCGCCGGGCCGCTGTTGCCGCTTCGCAGCAGCGGGATCTTTACGCTGTATTCATAGCCCGCGTAGCGGCGCTCGGCCGATGTGCCCGCCGGAGCGGAGGCTACGGCCGCCCAGTTCGGCCGCCCGTAGCCCGCGATGTTCGGCGAGTGCAGCGCGTAGACGCGCCTGGCTACCATGTCGCCGCTGTTGCCCTCAACGGTGTAGACACAGCCGTTCGTAACGGCCGTCACGATCCCGGTGTGGTTGATCCCGCCGTCGATATACAGAAAGATCTGGTCTCCCGCCTCCGGCGACTGCGTCCAGGCCCCGGCGTTTTTATAGAACTGCGCCGAATAGCGGCACGCAGCCGAAAAGCCGCCGAGGGGCTGATAGGTCAGCTTTGCCGCGCTCTCGAGCCCGAAGCACTCCACAAAGCCCGCGTCGACAAAGACGTCGCACCAGGGCTGGTTCTGCACGTTCCAGCCGTACATCCGCATGCTCTCGGCGATTGCGGCGTAGCGGTTATAGTTGCCGCTGCCCTCCCGTGTGCCGATCTGGGCGTTGGCCCAGTCGGTCAGCTTTTCTTTTGCCTCCTGAATCGTCATGCTTATCCCGTCCTTTTCCACATATAAACTGCGAGGTACGGCGGCAGACTGCTCGCATCGCCCGTGTCGCCGTGGTTGTGCGCTCTTCCGCCGCCCGTCGCAAGAACTGGCGTGCTCGAGGACGGTGAGTCGCTCAATTTGGTGTAGGAAGTAGACCATTTGTCTCCGCTTGACTGATTGTTATAGCGCCAACCCTGTACGCCGTGTGTGTGGCTCGGGATCTCCGACACGGTCAGCGTGTGGCCCGCTGTAGAGTGATGATGCGTTGCCGCGCCGCCGGTTGCCCCGGCAGCAAAAGAAGAGCCAGCCGCAAGAAGAAATGTATCCTCAATCTGTTCCCACGTTCCACCGAGAAATGTTGCGGGGCTTTCGTTGTTCACGCTCATATAGATCGAGCCAACAGGATAAACAAGCGACAGGAGCTTTTCCTGCAAGAGTGTGTTGATCTCTTTCCCGTGCACACGGAAGTCCCAGTCTTCCGTGATCTCGAACACTCCATCATATTCCGCCGCCTTGCCGAAGGCCACGCCGCTGCCGTCGGGGCGGAATTTCATGGCCCATTTTCGCGTCGGCAGCACCTGGTAGTACACGGCGGTGTTGCCAAGCGCATCGGCTGCCGTGATGCGAACGGTATAGGTCACGTCTGCGGAGAGCTGCGCGGAAGAGAGATGCGCCGTTCCGCTCGAAAGGCTCTCTTCCGCACCATATCCGCCGCCGGATGCCGTTACGGCAGAGGTCAATACCGTGCTGTTCTGCCCATCCAGCGAGGAATGAGAAAGAAAAGCCTTTGCGGAATAGTGCGTACCGTCCTCCGCCTCCGCGCCCTGTGCGTCGCAGCGGAAGATCTCGATCCCGGTCAGAACGGGCTTGGCATAGTCCATCACCGTGAGCGTGAAGGTCTCGCTTGCCGTCCTTCCCCGCGTGTCCGTGACCGCGCAGACCACGGATACCGATGTCGAGGCCAATACCGGGGTAAGATACGGCGTATAGCTGTCCGTTTCCCCCTGGCATGTCACAGAGAAAGAGGCGATGCCCGCGCCGACGGCGTTCGACATATCGACCTTTGTATCATCGAAGGCAGCCTCGGCCTGTGAATAGCCCTTGACGTACCCCGTGATACCGGAGACTGCGCCGGTGTTGTATGGTGCCAGACTCGCCCATCCGGAAGAGACGACCGGCTTCATGTCCGCGTCTGCATTCACCGTCAGCGAAGCTGTGGCCGGGCTGCCGATCGCGGTGCCGGAGCTGTTGTAGGTCTGCACGGAGACCGTGACCGGGAGAGACGCGATGCTCGGGTAATCCTCGAACCAGGACCTCGGCACAGCGAAATCAAGCTGCGTATCAAACCGTCCGCTCGTATACAGGGTTGTGCTGTTGTTATACTTGAACGTCGCAATATGATAGTTCGATGCCGCGAGTCTCCTCATCGTCAGCACAAGCGTCTCCCGCGTGGCGATGCTGGAAGGAGCGGACGCGATCGTCGACGCCGCGTTCTCGTGGATCGTGATCGTGCTGGAGTTTTTCGCGCCGACCGTTCCGATGAAGCATTGGGCGTATGTGTACCCCGTGCCGGAGAAGTACATCGCCAGCACGGAACCGTAGATGCCGACCGTAAAGCTCGCGTCGCCGTTGGCATTATGGCTGACCGTAAACGACCACGATCCGAGGTCCCGGAAATAGTCATGCGCGCTTCCGCAGCGCAAATAGTTGCCGGAGCCATAGTTCGAGCCGAAGGAATACAGACAGACGCCGTTCCCGTACACACCAGCGCCGCTCAAGCCCGCGCCGTTAAAGACGCGGTAGTCAGAACCGAAGTTCGTGCTTGTCTTGAGCTGCGGCGTGATCGTTACCGTCGATTGGTTCGTCGAAGCATTATAGGAGGTTGAGTAGTAGATGCGAAACCTGGCGGTGTACATGCTGTTGTGAGCCGTCCACTCCGGTGAATATCCAGTTGCCATCTTACCCTCCTATATACCGCAGACCGAAGCCGTTCGTGTTCGTGACGTCCCACGCGCTGCCGAACTGCAGCCGGTTTTCGACGACGATGTTTGAGAGATGCAGCATGCTGTCCTCCGAGGAGAACCAGCCGCGCCGGACGCCGTTGATCCAGAACTGCCAGCCGGTCGAAGTGTAAAGGCCGAGCGTCTGCCCCGGCGCCAGCTCATAATATGTCAGTCCGCCCTCGGTCTGTGTCTGCCCGGTAAAGGACAGCTGCTCACTGATCGCGATGCCGAGATGGACCTCGTGCGTCTCCGGGTCCTCGATCACGCCGCGGCGGATCTGACCGCCCAGGTCGGCGAGATAGGTCTGCATTTCCCCAAAGGCCTCGGCATAATGATAGCTCTCAACGGTGCCGCGCGCCGTCTGCGCGACCTGGGTTTCGATCTGGTTGTAATAGTTTCCGTAGTCCGACTTTGCGACGTACAGGGACCCGAAGCTCTCCACCCGGGAATCCGTGTACGCCGTGATCTCGTCCGCGGTCTTGATGATCAGCGCCTTAAGGCTGTTCGCCGTGCTTCTGATTTGCTCGGCGGCTTTCTCCTGCGCGCCCGCCGCAGCGCCGGTCTTTGCCGCGGCGGCCGCGCTGCGCCCGACCGGCTCGAGACTCTGCGCCAGCCGCACGAGATAGTCGCGCATGGCGACGAGCTGCTGCTCCGGGCTGCCCTGCAGCTGGGGAGGAATTTCCGGCATCATCGGTAATCACTCCCCACTTCAAGGATCCTGGCGATCGAGAAGATCCTGACCTCGCCGCTGCCGCAGAGCTTGAGCTGCAGATGGTCGCAGCGGTGCGGGCGCACCGGGAAGAGACAGGCGTCGGTCATGGCCTTCGCGGCGGTGACGCCGCCCGCACTGCGCCATACACCGTCGGAGTCGTACTGCACATACACCTCCATCGCCGCACCCTGCGCCAGACTCAGACGGATGTTATAACGCGAGACGCGCTTGTTCTCGGGCCAGCGGTAGCAGAGGAGCCCCGAGACCGCCTGCCATGGGACCGTCTCCTCCCGCGTCGAGCCCGCGACGGGCAGCGAGCCGAAGAGCGTGATCAGCTCGCCGCCCGCGATCGCATAAAGCTCGTCGTCGACGCGGGCAAAATCCGTGACGCGCAGCGCATCCTCCCGCAGCCACAGCCCCTTGGCGATGTCATAGACGAAGAGCGAGGGCGTTTCGTCCTCATCGAGCATGGAGAGATAGTATTTTCCCCGCGCCTCGCCGGCGACCGCGCCGTGATAGCTTGGCGCGCCGAGCGCCGCGGACACCCCGACGGGAAAGCCGCCCTGATACGCGCAGACGTCGGAGCGGGATTTGTAATACAGCGTCTCGTTTACCACGCGCAGCGATTTTTCGCTGCCTTTCTGCACGCCGCGGCAGACGGTCTCGCTGATCGTGTGCGCCCCCTCGGGGGAGACGCCCACGCGGTGGATGCGGTTTTCCTTGAAAAAGGTGGGCGAGCCGAGATAGTTGACTGCGCCGGTCCACTGCCCGTCCGAGCCGACCGAGCCGACCCAGGAATCGGTGGCAAGGCCGCGGAACTGCCGCCAGTTCTTAAAGTCGCCCAGCGCGCAGCAGAAGATCTCGTTGACGGGACGGCCGTCCTCGCCCAGCCCGTAGCGGCAGCCCCAGAGCCGGTTGCGGCATTCGCAGACAAAGTCCGGCTCCGGCGTGCTGCGGTCGATCCGGAGCGCCGTGTCGGGCTCGTCGGGAAGATGAGCGGGCAGAGCCGTGACGATGACCCAGTCGCTCTCGCCCTCCCCGCCGCCCACGGCGGCGAGGAGCTTTTCCCCGTTCACTTCCCCGAGCGACGAGCCGGAGACGCTCACGCCGTCCCCGGCGGAGAAGAGCTTCGGCACAATGCCCCGGGTCTCAAAGCCGATGCGGACATACGCCGTCTCGACCGCGACCCAGTCGCCCTGCGCCTCCGACCACTGGCGCAGGACGTTTCTCTCGCCGGAGGTGTCGATCCAGTACTGCGCGTTTTGCGGCCCGTCCGGCTCGAGAGGCTGGATATAATCGGCGCGCAGCGCCGTGCCGTCGAAGCGGCACAGCTCATAGGAAGCGCTCTGCGGCGCGAAATGCGCCTCGAGACTGCCCCAGTCCGACTGGTCGGCGGTGTTGAAATAGACCTTGTCCGGGAAGATGACGAGATAGGCGCCCATGCCGACGATCTGCTTGGGCGCGGCGGAAAGTCCCGTCACCGCCGTGGGCAGAAAGTTATAATACAGCGTGCCGTCCTCCGACACATAGGCGAGCGCGTCCTTCTCGAGCAGCGCTCCGGCGCGCAGATGCGTGTTGCCCCTGGGGCGGCGGACGGAAAGCATCGGGGCGAGATCCGAACTGAGGTTTTCCGTGTCGAACCAGGCCCCGTCGGCGATCCGCAGCCGGTGGTCATAGCCGCCGAAGCCGTCGATCATCTCCTGCTCGGTCAACTGTGTATGAAGCCTTGGATAAAGCGGCATGCCACCACCCCCTTAAAAGCAAAAGCGCGTTTCGCGGTGCAGCGGCATGTGGGCGGCGTGATAGGCGTTCCACCACTGGCTGTAATCCGCGTTGTACATGGCGATCTGCTGGTTATAGCGCGCGGCCTCCGCGTTGGCCGCGGCGATCATGGCGATCAGATAATGGGTATAGACCCCCTCGCCGTAGGGGAAGGGGATCAGCAGCTCCTCCTCGCCGCTCTCATACGGCGCAAAGCTCTCCGCCCCCTCATAGCCCTCGTGCGTCAGCAGCACCTCCTCGCGCACCTTTCCGTCGAGTGCGGACAGCCAGCGGAGCTTTTCCTCGCGCGAATAGCTGTTCGGCTCCTTGAGATCCACGGCTGCAATGATGTCGTTTACGGTCATGAGCGCCTCCCGCGGCTTATTCCGCCGGCGTTTTCAGCGCTTCGCGCGCCTCGTACATGGCGTCCTCGGCAGCGCGGGCGCGCTCGATCTCGGCGGCGACGGCCGCCGGGACGAGACTGGACTTTCCGCGCGGGAGCAGATAGCTCACGCCGTTGACGGCGACAAAGAAGTTGGGGTCGCGGTTGGCCGCACTGCGCGGGATAAAGACCTCGATCATGGTTTCGTTTTTCATCGTGTTGTCCTCCCTTTGCCGTCAGTTGGTCGCGTCGCTCGCGCTGTACGAGCTGCAGCTCATCACACGCAGCAGGCGCTCGGGATAGAGGATCGTCGCGCCGTTGGTCTCGAACTTGTAGCCGATCGTCGAGAACTGGTTCAGCGGGCCGCCGATCTCGCCCTTGTCATGGATGATCATCTCCAGCGCGCCGCCCTCGGGATCGATGATGCCGAAGGAGTCCTTGCCGAAGAAGTAGGTGGCGTAGGTCACGCCGTTCTGGGCGTTCTTGTAGGTGTCGCCGCCCAGCACCGGGGCGAAAACGTCCTCGATGAAGCGCACGCCGTGCAGCTCGCCGATCTCGCCGTTGAACAGCTCGTCGGGGGCGGCGTACTTGTGCGCCTCGATCCAGCCCTCGCACTCGCGCAGATCGTGCGCCACGCTGGGGTGGATGACCGCGTAATAGCGCCCATTGATGCGGGGCACGCGGTTCTTCTTGAGGATGGTCACGGCCTTGTTGACCATGGCGGGCGTCAGGACGCTGCGGCCGGTGGCGTTGTCGAGCATCGTCGCGCAGCTCGTCGGGGTCGAGACGAAGGCGCCGTCCTTGATGTTGTCGCAGTACAGCACGTTGGCGTTGGTCAGCAGCGCGTCGCGGATCAGCTTCTCCTGGGTCTCGGCGGCGGAGGCGCCCATCTCCTCGGTCGCGCCGAGGATCACGTCGTCATAGGCCCGCAGCTCCAGACGGTCGGTGATGGCCGTATAGGTGCCGTACTGGCTGATCGCGCCGGTGATCGCGCTCACGCCGAACTTCTGCCCGGTGGGGATCACGCCCTCGGTCAGAACGGTGGCCGGGGCAAAGGTGTTCCACTTGCGCCACTCGACGGTGCCCTTGTGGTTGACGGGCAGCGGCTGGCGCTTGGCAAACTGGGCGTAGAGCTGCTCCACGCGCGCGTTTTCCAGCAGCTCCGTGTCGTAAAAGTCCTTCATCTCGGCCGAAAGCGTGTTCGCGCCGGAGAAGGCGGTCGTCTCGCCGGTAGAGGCGTTGACGTAGTTGCCGGTCGCGTTCACAAGCGTGCCCGCGTCGGCGAAAAACTGAAGATCAAACATATGTTCCATAATTCCTCCTTGAAAGTGTGGTCGTTGCGGCGCCCCTCAGCCCCCGGCGGGCAGATGGCCGCCCCGTGCGCCCGCGGCGTAGATCCGCCGGCGCAGCTCCTGTCGTTGTCCCTTGCTCATGTCGCGGTGGCTCATCGAGCCCAGCGAGGCGGCCTGCGCGCCGTTCTCGTGCGGCCTTGCCGCACCGGCGCTCACCGCCGCGCTCACGGCCTCGGCCGTGCGCCGGGCAACGGCCTCCGCCTCCCGCAGCCGCAGCTCCGGATGCAGCGCAAAATAAGCCTGCTCCAGACTCACCTTTGAGCCGGGCCGGGTCAGCTCGGCAAAGGCGTCGCTCTCGAGCTCCCGCATCAGATCAAAGTCCGGCACGCGCCGGCGCAGCTCGTCAGCCGCGCCCACGAGAGAAGAGAAGTGGGACGCCGCCTCGCTCCTGCGCATCGCCGCGGCAAGCGCGCGGCATCGCTCTCCGGCCTCCGCGGCAAGACGGCTCTGCTCGCTCTCGGCAAGCGTGGCGCTCTCGCGCTCCTCATAGCGGCGCAGCTTTTCCTGCGCGCCCTTGAGCCGCCGCTGCACGATGCTCTGCACCTCCGCGTCGAATTCGGCGCGGTAGGCCTCGCGCACCTCGGCCCAGTCCTGGCGCGCTTCGCTCTCCGGCGCGGCCGGGACTTTAGCCGATGCGCCGGTCTGCTGCCCGGCGTCGGCAGCGCTTACGCCCGCGGCGGGATCTCCGGCGGCTGTTGCTGCGCCGTTCGCGAAAAATTGAAGATCCGTCCGATGTTGCATGTCGATCATGGATGCCTCCGTTCCTTTCTGTGGGTATGGCCCACGACTCCCAAGAATCAAAAGGGGAGAGCCCCTTTTCTTGCAAAGAATGACTTGATTTTGAGAAACTTCTTTGATATATTAAAATGGGTTTGTATATGCTTTCATAACACTGAATGATAGACTGCCCCCAAAACACAGCGCGCGGGAGGGGTTGACAGACATAAAAAGAAGCGATATATTTATTCCCCTGCCCGGGAGAGATTCGTTAATAATGCCCTGTTTGTTATGCACGGGGGATTAACTTGCGCGTCTCCCCCGGACAGTTTGCCATTGATGATATTCTGATTTGCCGTGTCACGGCGCTTGCCCCGGAGGCAAGCGTGCTGATCGCCGCGCCGATCATAAAAGAATACAGCAGATCCTCCGGCTCAAGCTGTCGGTACAGCTCGCCAAGACTCTCGTCCCGATAGGGCGCTTCGGCGAGCGGCGAGAGAAGATCGGAGACGACCTCCTCCATACCCTCTCCGGCGGCGAGCGCGAGAAAGCGCAGCATACTCCGCCCGGTATCGGAGTCGGCCAGCTCCACGACAAGCTTTTCGACGATGTCGTCTGCGCCCGGTGGGGGGAGCGGTTAATCTTTCTCTTTCTCTCCCTCGGAGGTGTTCCCGGATCGCTGACCTGCTGTGATACGAAGCCACCATTCTTTTACGAGAGGATCACTATAATCGCCATTTTCCCACCATTGATCCCCATATTTTTCCCCCAAGATTTGATCAAGCTGATCGATCGATAAGAGTTCGGGTTTTATTCTTAATCACTCCTGTTCTGTACAGCATCCGCTATCGCATCTGTAAAATCTCGATTGTCTATTCGCATGATCCACAATCGTCCCCGTGCATTGGCACAAGCATTTATAGGATTCCATTTTATGATTCTTCCTTAATGATTTCCCAGATTACCTTGGACAGCCGGTTTATACTTCTGCTGATTGATCCTGAATCACCTTCAGTGACCACTTTCCATTCGGCCGAGTAGGAGAGACGATTCCGATGACGGTAAAAACTTGGCTGTTGAAAGAAATGGAATCGCCCACAGAGAAAACTATTGATTGATCATCGGGAATAAGAAATAGCCCAAATGTTGTTTTATGAATTGTCCCGGTAACAGCTTTCGTCATAACTTTCCCCTCTCACTTGCTCAAAGAGCTTCTCCCATTGAGCAAAATTCGCATAATAGCGATTACGCCTCATAGAAACTGTAAATACGTATCAGCCTCCGTATAGGTATAATATTTAATTCCGGGAAAGGTTTTTCTTCCGCTCCGCTTCTTGTATGCCTTGTACGATATCTGGGTATTCAGAGACAAATCGAACGATATCCGGATCGCTGCCTGCATATTTTTCCGCACCAAACATATCAAGTGCTGCGATAGCATACCATCCGATCGGGCGACCAGCCATCTGAACCTGATTGTCTTTCAAATAACGCAGCAATTTAAAGATCTCTTCGTCGGCCAGGTTTTCTACTGATGCATAAATGATGCCGTTAAATCTGTACCAGGCTCCGTCACGCTTGAGGTTGTTTATTATTTCTATGCGTTCCAAGGATCTCCGGCTTCCTTCATTACGACCGAAATCGTCAGTACCACATAATGGTCATTTGCTTCTCCGGTTCATTATCTCCCAGACTATTAAAATAATCACGTGCAAAGCCAACATGTGTTGAGCAGTATTCATATCCTCTTGGAAATTGAAACGGAAGGAAATCTTTTTTCTCAAGAGAATAACGAAGAACAGCTGGCTCCGTACAGCCTTCAAAAAATGCCTCGCATGTTATGATAGAGTTACTTTTCCTTATGTTTTTTAGCCTTATCATAAAATAATCTTTCCTCGCTTTCGGAAAGAAGCTCCGCAGGTGCCTTCTTTCCTGTACGCAGCTCATAAACAAAAATACGTTCTTCTGTTGTAAGTGGGGCCCATATACTGGGTGAATTGTCGTCAACCTCGTGGGGGGCGGTTCTCGATGCAGGAGGATTCATGGGGTCGAAACCAAGCTTCTGCTTGATGCTTTCTCTTGAAATATCATCCTTTTTCATCTTTGAAATAGACCTCCATTCTTATTCCAAGTTCTGCAAGCAGCTTCCAACCAAAGTCGACATCTTCGCCC
This sequence comes from Clostridiales bacterium UBA6981, assembly GCA_002450075.1. Taxonomy (GTDB): domain Bacteria; phylum Bacillota; class Clostridia; order Oscillospirales; family Oscillospiraceae; genus Limivicinus. The sequence continues at coordinate 29,761 of DJYJ01000050.1, read as the reverse complement.
TTGTCGAATCGTTTCTGTAAAATGTCAAGGACGGAGTCTGCAGTGTCAATGTCTGCATTTCTATCAACACTGTACTTTATGATTGCGCCGTTGTGGCAAACAATGACACCGTATTTATACCGTTTGGCATTTTCAAGATCTGATCTGCTAGGTAGCATGTTGTGTGGATGGTTATGCATGGCGATTATCTCTCCCGGCCGACTCGCGACCATTTGCTTCATGCTGTCCGAGGGACTAACGCTACCCTTGCGATTATCCTGTCGTTGTGCTTGAACTTCGCCTGTCAATGAATCTATGAAAATGAGATCCTCATAAGCCGTTCCGTTCCTGCGCCACAAGGTCTTTCTTGCTTGAAATGTCATAATGTCAGAAACAGCTTTACTCTCTTTCAATGAATGAAAGAGCTTAGCATAAGAGTCTAACTTAACATATTCTGAGACGATAGCATTCTTGTCTGACCCAGGCTTGGAGCGGCTTTGTTCATTATCTTCTTGTAGTATACCCCTATCGAAACGATTCTGTAAACTGCCAAGTTCTCGCTGATCTTGGAAAGCATCTACCAACGATTTCACTGCCGCCCCTTCGTGGGCGGCGTTTTTGCTTTCAAGGTGTCCGTTTTGCTCGAGGATATTAAAGTATTCCGCTTCGTTTGCCCGGTATTCCGCACTTGCATCGCCGCGCTGCCCGGTCATGGTGCTTGCCCCGGAGGCAAGCGTGCTGATCGCCGCTCCGATCAGATAATCGTACAGCAGCTCCGCCGGCTCAAGCTGTCGGTACAGCTCGGCAAGACTCTCGCCCCGATAGGTCGCTTCGGCGAGCGGCGAGAGAAGATCGGAGACGACCTCCTCCGCACCCTCTCCGGCGGCGCCCGCGAGAAAGCGCAGCATACTCCGCCCGGTATCGGAATCGGCAAGCTCCACAACAAGCTTTTCGACGATGTCGTCTGCGGCTCCGGCGCCGTAGATCTTTGCCACGCCGTCGAACAGCATTTCACTGGCTACCTCGATCGCCGCAGAGGTCAGTCCGTAGGCGGCCTGCTGTTCCGGCGTCGCCCCGGCACGGCGCGCCGTCCCCACGCTTTGCCCGTATACGCGCGCGGCCATGGGGACGAGGGCGCTGCCGCCCGTCACGGCGGCGAGACCTGCGTCAAAACCCGCTTCCAAAACGCCCTTGGCGACGTCGACGCCCATCTCCCCGACGATGCTCTTGCCTTCCTTGGCGCGGCGGAGCACGGCTGCGGCGTCGTTGTCCAGACTGTCGGCAATGGCGTCGATATCCTGCCATTTTTCCTGGCTTTCGGGGTTGTTGTAGGCGTCGATCCGGCTCTGCCGCGTTGTGCCCGGTTCCTGCCCGTGTACGAGATCGGAAAGCCAATCCGTCGGCTTCCAGAAATAGGCGTCGGTCTTCTCAAGGAGCTTGCCGAGGTTGGAAACGAGATTGACGCCTGCCCCGGCGATTCCCTTTGCGGTGCCCTCTACAACATCGCGGCCGGTGTCTGCGTCTGTCCCGCTGCGCTCACCGTTTCCAGCGGCAAGATCACCCTCGCGCAGTCTGGCGAGCAGTTCCTGCCGCTGCTGTTCGGCGGCGTTTGCCTGCTCCTCGTTTATTTCCCAGCCGGACTGCATGTCAAGCTGCTCCAGCGCGGAGATCAGCTCGGCTCTGCCGTCCCACTCGATCGGTTGCCTTGTCGCTTCAAATCTTGCATTTGCCTCGCGGATCGCCCGCACGTTTTCAATTTGCCGCCGCGATTCCTCAAGCTGCTGCTCGACCGGGACGCTTATGCCCGTGATGCCTCTTCCGGCCTGCGCGGACGCCGTGCCGAGCAAATCCAGCGTGTGATTCCAAAAGTCCTTTCTTGCCGCGTCCCGCTGCTGCCTGCGCTGCTCATAGACGGAGACCTCGCCAAGGCTGCCGTGGCTGCCGCTGTGCCTGCTGCCGCTTGAACTGTAATGCATGCTTGACGCGACTGCTGCGTTGGCGGAAGAGCTCTTCTTCGCCGCTGTGTAGACAGGGGTTGACTCGCTTTTGACGGTCTCCGTTTCCTCCGCATGCCGCTTGGCCGGGGCGGCGCTGTATGCCGCCGCGCTTTTCTTTCCGCCGCCGGCCGTCTGTTGCCCTTTGCGCTTTTGCTTTTCCGCTGCCTTCTGTCCTTTAGCAAGCCCGGATGAAAGAGAAGACTTCAGCGTTCCCATCCGTTTGATCCTTCCCTCCTTTATCCGCTCTTACTTCTTCAGGCTGCCCTGCGTTTTCTTGACCCCTTTGGACGAAGAACTTTTGGAAGAAGAACGCTTGGACGAGCTGCTCTTCCCGCTTGCTTTCTCCCTGCGGATAATCACGGTGGGGCTGCCGGGTGCCGACGCTTGCGCCATCAGCGCCGCGCCCTGCGCGGGGCTCATGCCCGCTTGGGCGTACTCGGCCGCGCTCGGCGAATAGCCCGCGGCGATCAGCCGCACGAGACGGTCATAGGCGTCCTGCTCGCGGCTGTAATCGAGCTTGTCCTCCGCCATGCGGCGGTTATAATCGTCCACCGCGCGGCGATAGGCCGTCTCGTCGCCGTAGCGCAGCTCCTCGCGCGCGTCGTCCACATCGGAGCGGGCAAGCGCGAGCTCGCGGTTATACTGCCCCAGCGAATCGAGATAGCGCTCATACTCGCTCTTCTCGCGCGCCGCTGTGAGCTCATAGCGCCGCGTCAGCTCGTCCCCTTCGGCCTCATAAGCGTTCAGCGCCATGCCGTAGGTCTGGGGCAGCACGTCCGCGAGACGCCGCAGATAGGCGTCATACTGCTGCTGCCCCACGCTCTGGGCATAGGACGAGCCATAGCCGCCCGTCAGCGCGGCGGCGCGCCCCATCGTATCGCGCATGGCCTCCGCGCCCTGCTCGGTGTAGCGCTGGGCGTACTGCTGATACAGCGGGTCGGTCGCGCTGTCATAGCGGAAGGGCGCGCGCCCCGTGATCTGGTCATAAAGGCTGCGGATCTGCTCGTCATATTGGCTCTCATAGGTCGGCGCCTCGCCGCGCTTCTGCTCGAGCGCGGCGAGCGCGCTCTCATAGCGCAGCCTTGCCGCCTCGTCCTCGGCGGGCGCGGCAAATTGGGGTAGCGCCGCTCTTGCCGGCGCGGCGGAAGAAGACGCCGCGGAAGACCCGGAGCCGCCGGAAGAGCCGGAGCCGCCGGAAGAAGCGCCCGCCCCGCCGCCGGATGAGACCTTTGCTCCGCCGGACGCCGTCCCGTCCTTCGGCGGATGAACCACCGTCGCCGGGAACTTTTCCGGCAGCCGCGGCAGCGTGCGGACGCTGCTCTTTTCGATCGTCGACGGCGGCTTGACCCCGGGCGTGTTCACCACGGCGGACGAGACCTTTTTCGCGCCGCTGCTAACTTTGTCTTTGAGTGTATAAGCCATTTAATCCTCCTTTTCGGCCGTCACACAGGCCGGATAATCCCGCGCCAGCAGCTCGAAGCCGACCCAGATCGTGTCGAGCAGCCGGCGGCAGGCCCGGCGCGAGCCCTCGGCCGGCTCACAGGCGATGCGCAGCTCGCCGGGCTGACGCACCAGCCGGGGATAAAAGCGATCGGCCTCGTTCTGCAGCGCCTCCGCCGCCGTAAAGGCCAGCGCGGAGGCCGCGGCGCACACCAGGTCCTGCCCCTTCGGCGCGCTCGCGGCGTGGCCGCGCAGCTCAAGCGTCAGCGCGCGGCGGCCGTACCGTGCGCGGATCATCGCGCACCCTCCGGCTGCGCTGCGGCCCTGGCATGCTCGCGCGACAGCCGCGCCCCCGCGCTCTCGGCTGCGGGACGGGAGAGCCGCGGCGTCCTGCCGCTCTCCGTCGGCGCATCCTGCTCTGCCGCGGCGCTCTCCAGCCCTGCGGCCAGACCGGGCTCGTATTTCTTCGCCAGCGTCAGCGCCAGCTCGCGGAAGGCAAGCAGCCTCTCCCGCTCCCCGGCCAGACGCCGGATGCGGCCGACCAGCGCCTCCTTGCCGTCAAAGTCCATCATCTCGAGACACAGTAGCGTCTGCTCGGCCTGACGCGGATCAAAAAAGCCGAGATTGAAAAACTGCAGCGCCAGCTCGTTCTGGCTCATCTGCGTATAGCTCGAGGCCTTGCGCGCCTTGACCTCGACGTCGAATTGCGGCGCGCGCATACCGAGCTCCACCCCGGCGAGCGAGCCCTGGCTGCGCGGGCGGAGCGCGGTGTTCGAGTAGCTGATGAATTCCTGCTCGCCGTCCCGGCCGAGGATGCGGAAGCGCCGCGGCAGCGTGTAGAACTGGCGGATCAGCTCGATGACGAGCTCGACGATCTCCCCATAGGCGCGATAGGAGGTCTTGGCGCTGTCGCGGCTGCCCTTGCCGCTGGCCTCCTGCAGCGCGGCGATGGCCGCGGCGGCCGTCACGCCCTGCGCGATATTGCCGGTCGAGGTCTCCGTGTTGCCGGAGGTTTCGCGCAGCTCGCGGATGCGCTCGCGCTGATATTCGATGTAATTGCCGCTCAGCGGGCGAAAGTCGATGATCTTCAGCGCGTCGTCGCCCAGATTGCCGTCCACGGCGACCAGCGGGCGGCTGAGGTCGAGCAGCTCCTCCTCGTTCACGCCCGCGTCCTGGCGCTTGAAATAGCGCGGCATCGCCCCGACCATCGTGTTGCGGATAAAGGCGCTGTCCATCAGATCGATCGCGGTCTGCGCGTTCTTGCACAGGTCGACAAAGCCATAGCCGCAGGGGCTGCCCTCCACGGGGAAGAGCGCGTCGAACACAAAGGGATAGCGCCCGTGCTCATAGAGCGGCGCGCCTTCGTTCTCGCTCGAATACAACAACGTATCGCCCACATACTGGACATAGTGCAGCACCTGCCTGCCGTTCTCCCACTTTTTATAGTAGCAGTCGATCACGGTGCTCTTGCCGTCGGTGGGCACGGCGTCGTCGTACAGAAAGCGCGACGGGGCAAAGGCGTTCGCCTTCAGCGCGCCGCGCAGCTGCGGCCAGCGCTCCGCGAGCAGGTCGTTGTCCCGCAGCGCGGTGTGGAACAGATAGCGGCTGTCCTGGATGTCCTTTACGCCCGGCTCCCAGAAGAGATTGAGCAGGTCGACCGCGTGAATGGCCACGTCACCCAGCCCGCCGAGCTTGTCGGCGTCCCAGGTCACCTTGTAAACGCCCGTGCCGGTTTTGAGCTTTTGCCAGATCGCGTCGGAATACACGTCCTCAAAGCGGTTCTGCGCCAGCACGACGGGCAGGATCGAGCTCAGCGCGTTCGCCTCGCCGCTGTCGTCCGGCTCGCGCGGCAGCACGATCGGCTCGGGAAAGGCCTCCATCGCGTCGGCGTGCTTGGAGACGATGACGTTGTGCAGCCATCCGCTCTTCGAGCGGAAGCCGCCGTCGCCAAGCGAGCTCTCCTTGCTCTCCTCGGCGCTGTTGCGCAGCTTCCACCAGTTTTCCGCCGCGACGACGCGCCTCTCCAGATTGGCCTTTCCGGTCTTATAGCGCTGCAGGATGCGCGTCAGCTCCTCCAGACGCTCCCTGCCGACGGGGGGCAGGCTTGTGTTCTCGTCCATTCAGTTCCTCCTTTGTTTTAAGCGGATCGAGCGCAAACGGCGGCTCGACCTTCGCGCGTAGCGCCCTTACGGGGCGCGACATGCAGAAATAGCGCGTCTCGTCGGCGACGTGATCCTCCATCGCCGTGTCCAGATCCTCGGCCGCATGCGCGTCGTAACACAGCAGCGGGATCGTGCGGATAAAGGCGCTGCAATTTGAAAACACATACAGCCGCGGATACCCGTTTTCGTCAAACGCAAGCCGGTAGTGCACCTGCATCCAGCCCGCGATGCGGTTGTTGTCGCCGGGGGAGAAAACAACGCCGTACCGCGCGGCCGTCTCGGCGATGCTCTCGCCCCGCGAGGCGTCCCAGATCGCCGGGTCCGCCACGCCGGTGATCGTCTTCCCGGCCAGCCAGGGGTGCTCACGCTCGATCCGGGCGATCTCGGCGAACTGCCGCTCCGGCGGCCACTTCACGCCCTCGTTCGGCGTCTTCGTGCAGCCGTAGAGCTCCAGCACCCGGTAGACGACGCCGTCATAGTCCACCGCCCACCACGCGCAGGAAAAGGGCTTTCCGTACCCGAAGTCATAGCTGCGGCAGATCTTCCAGCCCGCCGCCGCGCCTTTTGCAAGATCGATCGGCTCGATCACGTGCGTCCAGCGCCCCTGCCGCCGCAGCGCCTCCTCACCGAGCTCACAGCCCGCCGCGCGGGCGGCCGCAAGATCGGGCGAGGAGCGGAACTCCTCGAAAAACTGCCCCTCGAAAATGTCCCAGTTGCCGTGGAGCCACGCCTCGCGCAGCTTATCCGGCAGCGCCTCGAGCCGGCGGACATAGTCCGGGTCGCTGCGCAGCAGGGCGGCGTTGTCCGTCACGAGCGAGCGGATAAAGGTGTAGTCCTCGCCCCTTTCTCCCTCGCGGAAGCGGCGGTCCAGAAACAGCCGCTTGACCCACGCGTGCCCCACGCCGCCGGGGTTGCAGGTGTAATAGATCCGCTTGGGAAAAGCGTTGACGCCGCGGACGCAGGCCTTGAGCCGATCCATGCGCTCCTCGGGCTGCTGCGTGGCCTCGTCGACGAACAGCACGTCCACCTCCGTGCCCTGAAAGCGGTCGGCGTCACGGTCGGTCGCACAGTAGCGGAAGAGGATCACGCTCCCGTTCGGAAAGGAGATCTCCTTGCGCGCGTCGTGATAGCTCGCCAGCGCCCCACCGTCCTCCGCGCCGCAGCGCAGCAGCGCGCACAGCGGCACGATATGGTTTGCCCGCAGCTCCGGATAGGTCCGGCGCACGATCATCACCTTGATCCCGGGATACTTTTCACACAGCAGCACCGCCTTGACGCGCACCGCCCAGCTCTTGCCGCCGCCTCGCGCGCCGCCGAAGGCGACGTATTTGTGCTTTGCGGCGAAAAAGCGGCGCTGGGTCGGCGACGGCGCGGGAAGGAGCAGCTTCATGTGGCTGCCTCCTCCGCCTCGGGCGCAAATTCGATGCGCAGCGTCCGGTCTGCCGCCGCGCTCTTTTCCTCGAGCGTGCGCAGGCGGGCGCGCTGCTCGCGCTCGTCCAGCTCGGAGCGCAGCATCCGGATCTCCTTCGCGTTTTTGATCGCGCGCATCAGCTCGCCGAGCTCCCGCGCGCCGACCGCCTCCGGCCCGTCGAGGATCTCCTCGGCGCGCCGCACCAGCTTGTCCGTCACGCGGAAGATCTCGCTCTCATACACCGCCCGTTCAGGCGAAAGAGGCGTTTCTTCTGCCGCCGGATCTGACGAAGTGCCGTCCTCCGCCTGCGCGGCGGCGCGCTGAAAGGCCTCGCGCCTCTCGATCCATCCCTCTCGGTAAGCCCGGCTGCGCAGCGTGCTGCGGGGGAGCGCGTATTTGACCGCAAGCGAGCGCATGCTGATCTCTCCCGTGATATATTCCTCGGCGATCGCCTGCCAATCGGCCTTGAGCATCGCACTCCTCCCTTCCTTGTCGCTTCTGTTCCGTCCTTTTACCGCCGCGATTCGCCCGGCGGGCAGTAAAAAAGCGAATGCTGTCTCAAAAATGGGACGAAAGGCGCAAAAAAATTCCTCCCCGGTCTTCGGATCGCGGCGACAGAAGCGAGCGTTTCATTTTTGAGACGAGTATAGGATACCACAATTTCCCTCTTTTGTCAACCCAAAAGTGAGACGAAAAAGAAAAGATTTCAAAATATACTATTGCATTTTTGAGACAAGCGTGCTATGATGTGTCCGGTGATGACGATGAATGAGATCACACAACGCCTGTATGCGGCGATCCTGGAAAAAGGAATAAGCTATGGCGAGCTTGCGCGCCTCACCGGGATCCCGAAATCGGCCATCCAGCGCTATGCGACCGGAACGACCGGCAAGATCCCGCTCGAGCGGCTCAGCCTGCTTGCGGCGGCGCTCGGCATCCCGCGCTCGGCTCTGACAGGCTGGGAGGAGAGCGGCGCGCCAGCCCCTGCCGCGGAGACGGAGGAGCTGCCGGAGATCACGATGATCGCGCGCGCGGGCAAAAAAATGTCGCCGGAACGGCGGCAGGATATGCTCCAGCTGCTGAAGATCGCCTTTCCGGAGGAATTCCGCGATGATGACGGAGCGTGAACGGCGCGTCGTGCGCACGGCCAACGAGCTTGTCCGCCGCCATGGCCTGACGCTGCCGGTCAATATTGCCGCTCTGTGCGGGCACTATGGCGTGCGCCTGGTGACACTCAGCGAGCTCGAGCGCCGCGGTATGAGCCGCGAGGCTGTCTTTGCCGTCTGGGGCAACCGGGACGGCGTGGCCATGTCCGGCCGCCACGGCCGCGCCATCGGCTATAACGACAGCGCGGCGGAGAAGCGTATCCGCTTCACGCTCGCCGAGGAGCTGATGCATCTGCTGCTTGGCCACACGGCCGACCGGCGCTTCGCCGCGTCGCGCCAGAGCTATGACGAGGCGCTCTATGCCCGCTACGAATCCGAGGCCAAACACGGTGCGTGCATGCTGCTCATCCCGCCCACGGTTTATTTCCGCTATCGTGCGCTTTACGGCACGGCGGGCGTCGCCCGGCTGTGCCACGTCTCACGCGCCTGCGCCTGGACGGCGGCGCGCTATTATGAAGAAAACGAGAGCGAGCTGCGACGCCTCTTTACGGCCGAGCCGCTCCGCTGCCCTGCCGGATCGCTTGCGCGCCGGCGCCCGCTGCGTCCGCGCCGCGTCACCGCGGACGCGAGTTTCTAGTTTCTAGTATCTGGTTTCTAGTGACGCTTGCTGGAAACGAAAAACTAGAAACTAGAATCTAACCACGCAAACACAGGTTTCCACCAGCTTGGCAAAAGCCTCCTGCTTTTGCCGGCGCTTCTCCCACCGGGCATTTTCCATGAAAATGCCGCTTTGCCCGCAAAAGCCCGCAGAGCGACCTTTTGCTGCGGCGGGTTATTGAATTCGAGGAGGGCCTTTTCTCGCTGCGGCTCGGTCACGTCACGGCTCTGACGCGCCCCCGGCGCGTCATTCACTCCCGTGCCGCCGCTTCGCTGCCCTCGAGCTCCCCCGCGGCTCTGATAATCGAGCCCGTTTACTACGCAAACACAGGTTTCCACACCCTGTGTAATAAAAAATGGAGGTACCCCTTCCCATGCAAAAGAAAAGCACTGCCCTTCGCATCACGACCGCGGCGATCGTCGCCGCCGCCTACGCCGCGCTGACCATCGCGCTTGCCCCGATCAGCTACGGCGCCGTCCAGTTCCGTGTGAGCGAGGCGCTCACCGTCCTGCCCTTCTTCATGCCCTGCACCGTTTGGGGGCTGTGGATCGGCTGCATCCTTGCCAATCTGTATACCGGAACGATCGCCGATATCGTCTTCGGCTCGCTGGCCACGCTTCTCGCCGCGCTCTGCACGGCCTGGTTCGGCAAGCGGGGAAACACGGTGAAAAACCGCATCCTCGGCTGCCTGATGCCGGTCATCTTCAATGCCGTCATCGTCGGCGCGGTCCTCACCTGGGCCTACCGGATCCAGGAATTCCCCAGCCCGATCCGGTCTTACGGCTTCAACGCCTTCACGGTCGGCCTCGGGGAGCTCGGCGTCCTGTTCCTGATCGGCTACACGCTGCTGCGTCAGCTGCCGAGGGTCAAGTCGTTCCGTGAATTTGTCGCTCGCGTGAATCAAAAATAAACTCGCCTTTTCCGGGCGGGGAAGGAGCTGCACATGAAAGTCAGAAAAGCCATCATTCCGGCCGCGGGACTCGGAACGAGACTGCTGCCCAACACGAAGAGCATCCCCAAGGAGATGCTGCCCCTGGTCGACAAGCCTGTTATCCAGTACATCGTGGAGGAGGCTGTCGCGGCCGGTATCGAGGAGATCCTGATCATCACCAACCGCGGCAAGAGCGCGATCGAAAACTATTTCGATTACGCCCCCGACCTCGAGGAGAGACTGATCCTGGACGGCAAGCCGCACGACGCGCGGATCGTCCGCGAGGTCGCGGATATGGCGGACGTGTTTTTCCTCCGCCAGAAGGAGACGAAGGGTCTCGGCCACGCGGTCTGGCGCGCCAAGAGCTTTGTGGGCGACGAGCCCTTTGCAATCCTGCTCGGCGATGACATCATGCTCAGCGAGACTCCCGTTCTCAAGCAGCTGGTCACGGCCGCGGAGACGAACGAGTGCAGCGCCGTCGCAGTGCGCCAGGTGCCGGACGAGCTGATCGTCAAGTATTCCTCAGTGAAGCTGGAGGAAAAGCTCTCCGACCGCGTCTACCGCATCAGCGACATGAACGAAAAGCCGACGCTGCGCGAAAAGCTGTCGGACTATGCCATCCTCGGCCGCTATGTGCTGACGCCGGCGATCTTTGACATCCTGGAGCACACCGCCCCCGGGCGCAACAACGAGATCCAGCTGACCGACGGCATGAAGGAGCTCTGCCACCGCGAGAAGATGTGCGCCGTCGACTTTGAGGGCCGCCGCTATGACACCGGCAACCTCCGGGGCTATCTCGAGGCGATCATCGACTTCGCGCTGAAGAACGACGAGGCCGGCGACTGGCTGCGCCAGTTCATCCTTGACAAGGCCAGAAGCTTTGAGAAATAAGGGGCGCATACCCAAAAGACTCCTCAGAGAAAGGAACGGTGAGGAATGTCGCAGCAGGATACGGAGACCATGTCGACGCTCATAGTGTCGCTGCTCTATTTGCTCTATGCCATTCTGGTTCTTGCGGCCCAGTGGAAGATGTATCAAAAGATGGGTAGAAAGGGCTGGGAGTCGCTGGTCCCGTTTCGCAACATCTACGTGATTTTTGAGGAGCTGTATGCCGACGGCTGGAAAATGCTGCTGCTTCTGATTCCTTTCTATCGTCTGTATCTGACCGTCAAATGCTGTATTGATTTGTCACGTGCCTTCGGCAAAAGCGTCGGTTTCGGGTTGGGCATGGCTTTCTTCTCACCGATCTTTTTCTGCCTCCTTGGCTTTGGCAATGCGGTCTATCAATCTCCCCATCCACGGCCTGCTGAGGCGCTTCCCTCTGAGTCGGTTACGGTATACGTGGATTTAAAACGCAGCCGGGAAGCGGCACAGGATCTCCGGGATCTGACCTGGATGAAGCAAACGGGGGAGATCAGTGAGGATACCTACGAAGAAATCAAGAGCAAGCTTCTGCGACAGCTATGAGGACAGACAATGGTCGACAAGAAGAGTAAAATTTATCGGGTTTTTTCCGGCGTCCTGTTTTTACTGCTCGCACTGTGGAAAGCGTTCAGCAGCATTGCCTTTGTGGTGACCGGTCGGCTTGACGCCTATTGGAGCTATCAGATCGGCACTATTATCTCCTTTGTCTGCTTCCTTATTCTCGCCATAGGACTGCTCTGGGACCGGGACCGCTTGTGCCGCATTGCTGCCCTGGCGCTGGTACTGGTTTGTGCTTACAACACGGTCTCGTCAATGATTGGTACGTATTCACAGAACGGCCTGTTGATCTTCGCCATGTTGATCGTGACGGCATTTACCGCGCTTCCCGAGCTTCTGTTCTACCTGGGATTGCGCGCCCACGGCTCTGCCATTGGATTTTGTGCTGCCGCCCTGACTGTGCGGCTTTTCGGTATGATGCTTCCCTATATGACGCTCCGGGGCGACTTTAATCTGGTGGCAATTCTGGATGAAATGGTCTGGATGGCGGCTGTCTTCCTGGCAGGTCTTGCCCTGAGGTTGCCCGGTGAGAACCCCATCCCGACATCCGCACAGTCGGCGCCGGAGCCGGCCTTCGTTTATGCGCCTGACATGTGGACGGAAGAAGCTATCCGCGAGCGTGTGGATACGCTTGAGAAGCTTTTGCAGGACAACATCATCACCCACCAAGAGTATGAGGATAAGCTTCTGGCGATACCTGGCATCCACCAGAACCAAAACTCTGCGCGCTGAACCTACACGCAATTCATTGTGCTGCTGCGCCTTATGGCGCAGCAGCACTTCTATATTGTCATCCTGAGCGGAGCGAAGGATCTTAAAGGGTTCGATTTATAAGCAGAAATAAGATCCTTCGTCGCTTTGCTCCTCAGGATGACGTTCCTGCTTTTTCTGTTCTCTGTTCGGCTGTCTGCAGCAACAGCGCTTTCCCGACTTCTGCCTACCGTAACTTCACCGGAGAAAAAGCCTCCTGCAAGGTGGCAAGAAGCATGGGATTGGGGAAATTTGCCGCCCACAGACTGATTCCGCCAAGATCATATTCGTCCACGAGTGAAAGCCGGGCCTTTACGCTGCGCGCGTCCTCAAACCACACCTCGTGCCAAAGCCCCGCCGCGTCGCGGTAGCGGAAATGCGAGGCGGCGGCGCGCGCGTCATAACAGATTTCCGCCCCGGCCGACACGGCAAGGTTGGCCGCCGCCGCGTTCGACAGCACGGACGCCTCGCCGCCTTCCCGCCACGGCAGCACCCAGTTGTAGGCATAATTCGAAAAGCCCATCAGGATTTTGCCGCTTTGAATGCGCTCCGAGGCATAGTCAAGCACGCTTCGGATGCCGCCGAGCGGCGAAACAGGCCCCGGCTCGCCGTGCATATGACCCCAGTCATAGGTCATCAGGACCACCCAGTCAGCCTCCTCGCCGTGAACGGCATAGTCGTGCGCCGCATACAGCCACTCGCTCCTGCTCTCGTCCGCTTTGGGGGCGAGCGCCGTGATCAGCATACACCCGCGCTCGTGCAGCAGCGCGGCGGCGCGGCGGACAAAAGCGTTATAGGCTTCGCAGTCAAAGGGATAAAGCCGCACGAGGTTCAGACTCACGCCCCGATAGCCGCGCCCGCCGACAAGAGCCAGGATCCGTCTCAGCAGCGCCTCCTGTCTTACGTCGTCAGAGAGCACGGCGTGGGCAGCAGCCGGGGAAAAGCCGCCGCCTTCGCCGAGATTGGCCACGCAGAGAAGCGGCATTGCGCCGCAGGAGAGCGCGGCGCCGACAAGCGCGGCGTCATCCGGCGGGATCAGATCCCCCTCCGCGGTCATCCGGGCGCAGAACGAGGAAAAAAAGGAAAAGTGCCCCAGCAACTCCGCCGCGATCCGGACCGGGAGCGTAGGGTAGGCGTATGCGTTCACGACTGCCTCTCGCGTCGGCCGGGGCGATCCGCCGGGTACGGCCAGGGCAAGCCCCGGTACGGTACGGGACGGATCGGCCAGGGCGTTGAGGCGCGCAAGGGTCTCTGCCGTCGTGGAAAAACGCCGTGCGACAGCATGAAGGCTCTCCTCGTTTTGAACCACATATACGTTCATAAAAAACTCCTTTCCGCCTGCTTATGTGCGTAAAATCGGTTATTATTTCCGGTATTTGATTGTATTCGAGAAAAAAGCATGATATAATATATAATCGGAAAAATGTAAGGAGGCGTCATGCAAATGGCAGAGAACAGGATCCCGAAACGCGAGGAGATCGCGGAGGAATATACCTGGGATTTACGGGACATGTTTCCCGACGACGCGGCCTGGACGGCAGAGTATGAAGCGCTCAAGGACATGCCCGCGCGCATCGCGGCCTACCGCGGCCGTCTCGGCGAGAGCGCGGAGGAGCTCCTCGGCTTTTTCAGGCTCCAGGATGAGCTCGAGCTGCGTCTGACGCCGCTGCACACCTACGCCAGCTGCGCGTCCGATCAGGACACGTCGAACGGCTTTTATCAGGATATGCGCGGCAAGGCCATGAACACCTACGTCGCCATCGCGAGCGCGGCTGCCTTTGCCACGCCGGAGATCATGGCGATCGACGAGGACCGGCTCAACCTCTTCTATGTCGTACAGCCTGAGCTCGAGACCTACCGCCGCAGCATCTACCAGATCCGCCGCCGTGCGGCCCACATCCTCTCCGCGGAGGAGGAGCGGCTTCTCGCCGCCGCCGGGGAGATCGCGAGCGCCCCGGATCAGATCGGCAGCACCTTCCGCGACGCCGACATCCGCTTCGATCCGGTCACGGACGGCGAGGGCCGGGAGCACCAGCTCACCAACGGCACCTTCGTCCCGCTGGAGGAGAGCGCCGACCGTACGCTGCGCCGCAACGCCTTCGAGAGTTATTACACCCGCATGGGTCAGTTTAAGAATACGATCGCCGCAACGCTCGACGCCGAATTTCGCCAGCGCCTTTTCTTCTCCCGCGCGCGCAAATATCCCGACACGCTCACGGCCGCTCTCGACCATACCGAGGTCCCGACCGAGGTCTATACGAACCTGATCGAGGCCGTGCACGGCAACCTCGACAAGATGTACCGCTATGTCGCGCTGAGAAAGAAGCTGCTCGGCGTCGACGAGCTTCACATGTACGACGTCTATACCCCGCTTGTCGCCGGTGCGACGCGCAAGATCGGCATCGAGGAGGCCAAGGCCACCGTGCTCGAGGCGCTCGCCGTTTTGGGCGAGGACTATACCGATCTGCTGCGCGAGGGCTTTTCCCACCGCTGGCTCGATGTGTATGAAAACGAGGGCAAGCGCGGCGGCGCCTATTCCTCCGGCAGCTCCCGCCCGCACCCCTATGTTCTCTTAAATCACAAGGACACGCTCGATTCGATGTTCACCCTCGCCCATGAGATGGGCCACGCGCTCCACAGCTGGCACAGCTGCAAGGTTCAGCCCGTGAACACCGCGGACTATGTCATCTTTGTCGCGGAGGTCGCCTCCACCTGCAACGAGGTGCTGCTGGTGCGCCATCTGCTGAAAAAGACGACCGATCCCACCGAGCGGGCCTATCTCATCAACCACTTCCTCGATTCGTTCAAGGGCACGGTTTACCGCCAGACGATGTTTGCCGAGTTTGAGCTGATGATGGGCCGCATGGCCGAGCAGGGCGAGACGCTGACGGCCGACGTGCTAAGCGAGAAATACCACGCGCTCAACCGCCTCTACTTCGGCCCCGACATGGTCTCCGACGAAGGGATCGCGCTGGAATGGACGCGCATCCCGCACTTCTTCTACAACTACTATGTCTTCCAGTATGCAACGGGCTTCTCCGCGGCGGTGGCGCTGGCCAACCGCATCCTCTCCGAGGGGGAGAGCGCCGTGGCCGATTACAAGAAGTTCCTCTCCGGCGGCAGCAGCACCGACCCGATCAGCCTTTTAAAGATCGCCGGAGTCGACATGTCCACGCCCGACCCCGTCAACGCGGCGCTCTCGCTCTTCGGCGAACTGCTGGGCGAAATGGAAAAGCTGGCATAAACGCAAGTTCGATCACACAAAAAGAAAAACAGGATAAGAGGTGGAGTATGTACAAAGTAGTGACCAAGCGTTTTCTCAACGACGCAAAGACCATTTGCCTCTTCGAGATCGAGGCACCTCTGATCGCACGCCATGCCCAGGCCGGGCAGTTCGTCATCTTCCGGCTGGACGAGCAGGGCGAGCGCGTACCGGTATCCGTCGCGGGCTATGACCGCGAAAAGGGCACCGTCACCGTCATGGTCCAGGCCGCCGGCCGCACCACGAAGATGCTGCACACCGTGGCCGAGGGCGACTACATCACCGACATCGTCGGCCCCTTAGGCAAGGCAACGGAGATGGACGGACTGAAAAAGGTCTGCGTGGTCGGCGGCGGCGTCGGCTGCGCCATTGCCTACCCGATCGCCAAGGAGATGCACGAGAGGGGCATCGAGGTCACCTTCATCGGCGGCTTCCGCAGCGCGGACATCGTCATTCTGAAGGACGAGCTCAAGGCCGCTTCGGACAAGCTCATCATGTGCACCGACGACGGCACCTACGGCGAAAAGGGCTTTACCACCGTCTTCCTCAAGCAGGAGATCGACGCGAACATCGCCGAGGGCCGGCCGCAGTTTGACCGCGTCATCGCCATCGGCCCGGACATCATGATGAAGTTCCTCGCCGACGTCACCCGCCCCTACGGCATCAAGACCATCATCTCGCTTGACCCCATCATGGTCGACGGCACCGGCATGTGCGGCGGCTGCCGCGTCATCGTCGGCGGCGAGACCAAGTTCGCCTGCGTCGACGGGCCGGACTTCGACGCGCACGAGGTCGACTTTGACAGTCTTCTCAAGCGCGCCGCCTTCTACAAGGACGAGCAGGACGAGGCGGCAAAGCACATCTGCAACATGACGGGAGGGAAGAGAAATGGCTAACATGAAGATGGAAAAGAACCCCATGCCCGAGCAGGATCCGATCGTCCGTGCCTCCAATTTCGACGAGGTCGCCCTCGGCTACAGCGCCGAGGCCGCCATCGACGAGGCCAAGCGCTGCCTCAACTGTCGCGATCCGCGCTGCCGTACGGGCTGCCCCGTCTCGGTCCGCATCCCGGAGTTCATCGCCAAGGTCGCCGAGGGCGACTTTGACGCGGCCTATGACATCATCACCTCCACCAACTCCCTGCCCGCCGTCTGCGGCCGTGTCTGCCCGCAGGAGAAGCAGTGCGAGTCAAAGTGCGTGCGCGGCATCAAGGGCGAGAGCGTCGGCATCGGCCGGCTCGAGCGCTTCGTGGCCGACTATCATATGAACAAAAAGGGCAAGGCCAAAATCGAAGAGCCGGAATCCAACGGCCACCGCGTCGCGATCGTCGGCTCCGGCCCCGCGGGTCTGACCTGCGCGGGCGACCTCAGAAAGCTCGGTTATGACGTCACGGTCTTCGAAGCCTTCCACAAATCCGGCGGCGTGCTGGTCTACGGCATCCCGCAGTTCCGTCTGCCCAAGGAGATCGTCGCCGCCGAGATCGACAATCTCAAGGCCATGGGCGTCAAGATCGTCAACAACGCCATCGTCGGCAAGTCCGAGACCGTGGATGAGCTGTTCGAAGACGGCTTCGAGGCCGTGTTCATCGGCTCCGGCGCCGGTCTGCCGCAGTTCCTGCACATCCCGGGCGAGAACCTTCTGGGCGTCTACTCCGCCAACGAGCTCTTAACGCGCGTCAACCTGATGAAGGCCTACCGCGACGACTATGACACGCCCATCAAGCACTTCGGCCGCGTGGCGGTCGTCGGCGCGGGCAACGTCGCGATGGACGCGGCGAGAGTGGCCAAGCGTCTCGGCGCCGAGCATGTCTACATCTGCTACCGCCGCGGCCGCGACGAGCTGCCCGCCCGCAAGGAGGAGGTCGAGCACGCCGAGGCCGAGGGCATCGAGTTCAATCTGCTCAACAACCCCGTCGCCATCCACGGCGGCGAGGACGGCCACGTCACCGGCATCGAGCTGGTGCGCCAGGAGCTGGGCGAGCCGGACGAGAAGGGCAGAAGAAAGCCCGTCGCCGTCGAGGGCAGCAACTGGATCCTCGACGTCGACACCGTCGTCATCGCCATCGGCACGAGCCCCAACCCGCTGATCCGCAACACCACCGAGGGTCTGACCTTCACGAAGAAGGGCGGCATCGAGGCCGACGAGGGCGGCGTGACCGCGCGCGAGGGCGTCTTTGCCGGCGGCGACGCCGTCACCGGCAGCGCCACGGTCATCCTCGCGATGGGCGCGGGCAAGGCCGGCGCGAAGTCGATCGACAAGTACATCAAATCGAAAAAAGGATAAGAAAACAGGAGCTCGGAGTCCATCCGAACTCCTTTTCTATCCGCATGAGCCGGTGCTGCAGGAAGCGAAAACCGGCGGCCTGAGCGAAAAGCCCTTCTGCAGGCAGGGGAAACTGTCGAGATAGATGAACCGCGGCAGCCTGCCGCACTGCAATTCCGTGCGTTTTTCCTATTGCCTGACCTCACCTCATGTGATAAACTGTGTCCTGTGAGAAAACGGTCGAAACAAGGGGATTTCCGCCCCGAATGACGGGGGCATGTCCTGTCGGTTTTCTTTTTGTGTATTCACCGGCCTTCGGGCCCTGAAGAATATTTTTTAGGAGGACAATACCAAAATGAGAAAGATCGTCGCACTGCTCCTCGCACTTGTTATGGTCTTCGCGCTGTGCGCCTGCGGCCAGTCTGCCGCTCCCGCCCAGAGCAACGAAGCCCCCGCCCAGAGCAACGAAGCCCCCGCCCAGGAGAGCGCTTCCGCCGAGGCTGAGCGCCCCCACTTCGACAAGCTGACGCTTGAGTTCGTTCCCTCCAAGGACGCCGACGTCATCATTGCCGGCACCGCGAACCTCCCCGAGCTCGTCAAGACCGAGATGGCCAACCTCGGCTACGACATCGACGAGGTCGACATCACCGTCGGCACCAACTATGACGCCACCGGCGAGGCCATGTCCGCCGGCTCCATCGACCTCGGCTGGCTGCCTGCCGGCACCTACATCCTCTACTCCGACGATGTTGACGTTATCCTGACCGCCACCCGCAACGGCCTGTCCAACGACAGCGAGAACCCCGCCGACTGGAACGGCGAAGCCAATGCCACCCAGAAGAACGGCCCCCAGGTCACCTACTACCGCGCCCTGATCTACGCCACCCCCTCCGAGTACGGCAAGAAGCTGGCCGAGAAGGTCAACAACGGCGAGCAGCTCACCTGGGACGATGTCAATGGCGCCAAGTGGGCCGTTCAGAAGACCTCTTCCTCCGCCGGCTACATCTACCCCACCATGTGGCTGATGGAAAACTTTGACGGCAAGAAGATCTCCGATCTGGACAACGTCATCCCCATCGATTCCGGCTACGGCACCGCCTTCTCCTATGCCGCTGCTGAGTCTGTCGACATCATCTGCTGCTATGCCGACGGCCGCAACGACTACGAGGCTTCCTGGATGCTGCCCACCGATCAGCAGGATGAGACCGGCAAGCAGGGCATGGGCCGCACCGATTCCATCTGGAACGAGATGAACGTCATCGGCGTGACCGAGGGCATCTACAACGATACCGTCTCCATCTCCAAGTCCAGCCCCTTCTACACCCCCGAGCTGGTCGAGGCACTGCAGAACTGCTTCATCAACATCGCTGCCACCGATGAAGGCAAGGCGATCTTTGACATCTACAGCCACACCGGTTACAAGGTGGCCACCGACTCCGACTACGACGGCGCCCGTCTGGCCCAGTCCATCATGGCTGAGTAATTTCCCCGCGCAATCCGGGCCCTGTATCCCCGCATACAGGGCCCGTTTCCTTGTTGAGAGCGCTGAGCGGCATAAGAATATGCCGCTGACCGGTTCCAACAAGACCATCAGATTTGAAAAGGGAGAGAGCCGCCGCATGATTGAATTCAAGAACGTCTACAAGACCTACCCCAACGGATTCACCGCGCTCAAGGATGTAAACCTGAAGATCGAGCAGGGCGAGTTTGTCGCCATCATCGGTCTGTCAGGCGCCGGCAAGTCCACGATCCTCCGCTGCATCAACCGCATGCACGACATCACCAAGGGGACGCTGACCGTCGACGGCGTCGACGTCAACAGCCTCAGGGGAGCCGAGCTTCGCCGCTACCGCCGCAAGGTCGGCATGATCTTCCAGAGCTTTAACCTCGTCAGCCGCTCCACCGCCATCAAAAACGTGCTGACCGCCGATGTGCCCGACATGGGCTTTTTCCGGGTGCTCTTCGGGATCTTCAACAAGGAACAGAAGATGCGCGCCCTGGAAAGTCTGGACAAGGTCGGCATCCTCGACAAGGCCTACACCCGCTGCGACCAGCTCTCCGGCGGCCAGCAGCAGCGCGTCGCCCTGGCCCGCACGCTCAACCAGAACCCCAAGATCATCCTGGCCGACGAGCCGGTCGCCTCGCTTGACCCGATCACGGCCCGCCAGGTCATGCAGGACTTTGTCCGCATCAACAAGGACTATAACATCTCCATCCTTCTCAACATCCACCACATCGACCTCGCGCTCCAGTACTGCGACCGCGTGATCGGCGTGCGTGCCGGCGAGATCGTCTTCGACGGCCCCGCCTCCACCATCACCCAGGAGCAGATCGACTATGTTTACAACGGCACGAAGGCGCCCGTGCTGGGCAATGGGGAGTAAGCGCGATGGAAAATGAAGTCAACACCCTCGTCAAGCTGACCTGGTTTGACAAGATCTTCAAGCCCCAGGTCATCACGCTTGCCAACGGCCACACCACGATCCGCCGCCGCAGCCGCGCGCCGCTGATCCTGCTGCTGCTGGCCGTGGCGATCGTGCTGTCGCTGCGCATGACGGGCTTTTCCCTCGCCGTGATCGTCACCAAGTTTGACAAGCTGCTGGACCTGTTCGTCAAGCTCTTCCATCCGAAATGGAGCTTCTTTGAAAAGGTCACCCGCCCCCTGGTGGACACGATCAAGATGTCGATCCTGGGCACGGTCATCGGCTGTCTGCTGGCGCTGCCGGTTTCGGTCCTGGCCTCCACGAACATCGACAAAAGCCGCGTGATCGTCAGCGTCCTGCGTTTTATCCTGGCGCTGATCCGCACGCTCCCCACGCTGGTGATCGCGCTGGTGTGCGCGCTGGTCTTCGGCCTCGGCACCTTTGCCGGTACGCTGGCCATCTCCGTTTTCACCTTCGGCATCGTGGCCAAGATGCTCTATGAGAGCATCGAGACCATCGACATGGGCCCCTTTGAGGCCATGGAGGCCATGGGCGCCAACAAGTTCCAGGCGTTCTGGTCCGCCTGCGTGCCCCAGATCCTGCCTGTATACCTCAGTCACAGCCTGTATTGCTTTGAAATGAACGTGCGTGCCTCCGCCATCCTCGGGTACGTCGGCGCCGGCGGTCTCGGCATCACGATCAACGAGCGCATCGGCTGGCGCGACTACGAGGGTCTCGGCATGGTGCTGCTGACGCTGTTCGTGGTCGTCGTCGCCATCGAGTTCCTCAGCGAATACCTGCGCGGCAAGCTGAGCTGAGAGGAGGGACGACATGGCTGAAAAACTGGAAAAAATCGAAAAAGTCATTGACGAAAAGCTGACCGCGGCGGAAATGTACGCCCGCCGTCCCCGCAAATGGTGGCTGTACCTGCTGATCGTGCTGATCCTCTTCACGCTCATCGGCTGGTCGAGCTCCAGCATCGAGTATGAAGGGCTGACGGTCACCGGACGCAGCGTGGCCCAGGGCGTTGTCAGCGGCATCACCCATCCGGATCTGAAGCTGATGTTCGGCACCGGCGATACCGATGTTCCCTATCTGCTTTTGCAGACCATGGCCATCGCCGTTCTGGGCACGCTCTTCGGCGCGATCCTGGCGATCCCCTTCGCCTTCCTCGCCTCCACGAACATCCTGCCCAAGCCCATCGCCTATATCTTCCGCATCGTGATCCTGCTGATCCGCACGATCCCCAGCCTGGTCTGGGCGCTGATGTGGATCCGCGTGACCGGCCCCGGCGCCGCCTGCGGCGTCATCACCCAGTCGGTCTGCTCCATCGGCATGATCTCGAAAATGTACATCACTGCCATCGAGGATCTCGACACCCGCATCCTCGAGAGCCTGGACGCCATGGGCTGCACGCCGTTCCAGAAGATCCGCTACGGCGTCATCCCCCAGCTGACGGCGAGCTTCATCTCCACGACGATCTATCGCTTCGACATCAATCTCAAGGACGCCACGACGCTCGGTATCGTCGGCGCGGGCGGCATCGGCGCCTCGCTGGTGCAGTGCCTGAACAGCCGCCGCTGGGCGATGGTCGGCGCCTTCGTCTGGGGCTTGATGGTCCTCGTGCTGATCATCGAATTCCTTTCCACGAGAATTCGCAAAAAGCTTGCCCGCGGCGAATGATCCCCTGACCGCAAACCCTCTGCTTTCTCGAGCGGAGGGTTTGCCGTCCTTATAAAAAGCGAAAAGAAACGGTTTGAAAATGGAACGAAAGCTGACAATTTTCTTCACCTCCGACTGCCACGGCTACTTTGCGCCCGTCGATTATGCGAAGGACTGCCGCGCGGATACCGGGCTTGCCAACTGTATGGCCAACTTTACCGACGACGGCAACACCCTCGTCATCGACGGCGGCGACACGCTCCAGGGGAGCCCTTTCACCTATTGGCTTTACAGCCGCAGCGAAGAGCGCAGCCGGATCCCCGCGGAGCTGCTGAATCTGGGCGGGTATCAGTTTATTACGCTCGGCAATCACGATTTCAACTACGGGGTCGAAGAGCTGGAGCGATATCTCGACGCGCTGCGGGCCCGCTGTCTCTGTGCCAACGTGGAGGGGCTGCACGGCGTGGAAAAGACCGCGGTCGTCACGCTCCGAAACGGGCTGCGCGTCGGCCTTGCCGGCGTGACCTCCCACTTCATCCCCCAATGGGAAAAGGCGGAAAACATCGCCGGGCTGACGATCACCGACGCGTTTGAAGCCGCCGCGGCGGCGCTGCGGGAGCTGCGCGCGCAGAAGACAGACCTGAACATCTGCATCTATCACGGCGGCTTTGAAAATGACGTCGACACCGGCGCGCCCCTCTCCTCAAGCGGGGAAAACCAGGGCTGGCGCATCTGCCGCGAGCTGGACTATGACGTCCTTCTCACCGGCCACCAACACATGCCCCTTGCCGACCGCTGCTTTTTCGGCACCTACACCTGCCAGACGCCCGACCGCGCCAAAAGCTATGTGCGCATGGACGTGACCGCGGATGACGCGGGCACGGTCCGCGCGGTCTCCCAGCTGTGTCCGGCCGGAAGCAGGACGCTTGCGGCGGCGGAGACGCTGCTCGCACCGCTGGAGCGGGAGACGGCCGCGTTTCTCGACACGGCGCTGGGGCACCTGGACACGCCGCTCCTGCCGGACGATCCGCTGACGATGGCGGCAAAGGGCTCACTGATCGCCAATTTCTTCAACCAGGTCCAGCTGGAGGTCTCCGGCGCGGATCTGTCCTGCACCTGCCTGGGCAACGAGGTCAAGGGTCTGGATAAAAATGTGACCGTGCGGGACATCGTCGCGACCTATCTTTTCCCCAACACGCTCAAAACGCTCCGGGTAAACCGCGCCGTGCTCAAGACCGCGCTCGAGCGCAGCGCCGCGTATTTCGCGCTTGACGATGCGGGCGCGCTCACGATCAGCGACAGCTTTTTAAAGCCTCTGCCTCAGCACTATAACTTTGATTTCATCTCCGGCCTGGAGGTCGTGATCGACGTGCGCCGCCCTGTCGGGGAGCGGGTCGTTTCGATGCGCTTCCGGGGCGCGGAGCTGGAAGAGGACAGGGAGCTATCCCTGTGTCTGAACAATTATCGCGCTTCCGGCGCGGGCGGTTATGAGGTCTATGCGGCCTGCGAGATCCTCCGCGACCAGCCGGAAGAGATTTCCGAGCAGATCATCCGCTATGTCGACCGCCACCGGGACATCCGGGTGGACAGAACACAGTGGCTCAAAGTACAGTATTGAAAGAAAAGGAGAAAAACATGAGCAACCAAGTATTCAAAGTCGTCCTTCTTCAGGCGCTGCCCGCCTCCGGAAAATCCGAGGTCAGAAATTTTATGGCGCACGTGGACGGCACGCGTCTGAAAGAGGAGTTCCACATCGGCGAGAACCTGCAGCTCGATGATTTCCCGTACGTTCATATGATGCGCCGCATCGACAACGAGCTCGAGGCCATGGGCGAGAGCCGGATCTTCTACCCCGGCGAGGAGCCCTTCACCGACGGCCGCGACTGGGGCACGCTGTGCAACCTGCTTAACGAGGACTATCACGATCTGCTCAACCGCAGCATCGTCAAGCCGGATTCTGCCGCCAGACTCCTGTTCGAGCGGATCGACCGCGCCGGTCTCGGCGCCGGCATCGCGCCGCGCATGGGTCTTCTCCGTGAAGAGATCCGGGAAAAGCTGGCGGTCATCCTCGAAAAGGAAGCCCGCGAGATGCTCGACGAGAAGCAGAACGCTTATCCCGACAGCTTTGAGGATAAGACCATCATCATCGAATGCGCCCGCGGCGGGCCGGACGGCGCCTCTCTTCCGCTCACCGGCACCTTCGGTTATCAGTACTCCCTTCCCATGTTCTGCCCCGAGATCCTGGAAAACGCCGTGATCCTGTACATCTGGGTCACGCCGGAGGAGTCCCGCCGGAAGAATGCCGACCGGGCCGACCCCAACGATCCCGGCTCCAATCTTCACCACGGCGTGCCGATGGCCGTCATGCTCGGCGACTACGGCTGCGACGACATGGAGTATCTCGTCCGCCATTCCGACAAGGCCGACTGCGTCAGCTTCGACGCCCACGGCCGCCATTGGCAGTTGCCGATCGGCATCTTTGACAACCGCGTCGACAAGACCTCCTTCCTCCGCGCCGAGCCGGGCGCGTGGGATCCGGAAAAGGTCGCGGAGGTCACCGCCGCGATCCGCAGCGCCACCGACGCCATGTTCCGCAACTACGAAAAATAAAGGCTGACGAACCTCCCGCGCCCGACGCGGGAGAAAGAAGATGATCGGCTTATAATGAAAGGCCCGGGATCCGCGCCGCATGCCGGCACGCCGATCCCGGGCCTGTTTTTCCCCGCGCGCCTCTCTCCACATAATCCTTGCCGAGGCTGCGGACAAGTGATATAATATTCAATCAACCACTATAATAAACAGAACCAAACCCTCATCAACGGAGAAGACGATATGAACTTCAAAGCTATCCTTGCGATCCTCCTGTGCAAGCTCCTGCGCGCCTTTTCGCGTCTGGTCCACCGCGGCGGCACCGCGATGCCCGGCCGCTGGGCGCTGAAGATCTGCCCCGATCTGCTCGCGCGCCTGGCAAAGAACGTCGACGCGGTCGCCATCACCGGCACCAACGGCAAGACGACCAGCGCCCGCATCGTCGAGCAGGCCTTTATCGAGCAGGGGCTCGACTACTTTGCCAACCGCAGCGGCGCCAATCTCTTAAGCGGCATCACGACCGAGTTCGTCATGAACTGCACGCTCTCGGGCAGAATGAAAAAGAGCCGCGCCATCATCGAGTGCGACGAGGCCGCCGCCGTCAAGGTCTTCCCGCAGCTGCGCCCCCGCGTGGTCGTCGTGACGAACCTCTTCCGCGACCAGCTTGACCGCTACGGCGAGGTCACGCACACGCTCTCTAACATCCGCACCGCGCTCGAGGCGGTGCCGGAGGCGACGGTATGCGTCAACGCCGACTGTTCGCTGTGCTCCTCGCTTGCGCTCAGTCTTCCCAACCGCATCGTCTATTTCGGCATCGAGCAGGGGGCTGTTCCCTCACATGCCAAGCCGGAGCTCTCCGACGCCACACACTGCATCCGCTGCAAGACGGAGTACGCATACGACTATATCACCTACGGCCACCTCGGCGGCTATCGCTGCCCCCAGTGCGGCTACGCCCGCCATGCGGCGGACTATGCTGTCACCGACGTGATCGAGCAGCGCGCCTCCGGCACGACCGCGGCCGTGTCGATCCGCGGGGAGAGACGCGTGGTCGAGATCAATCTCCCTGCCCTTTACAACGTCTATAACGCCATCGGCGCGCTGGCCGCGGCGATGGAGGCGGGCATCGACGAGGAGAGCGCCGTGCGCGCCCTCGCGTCCTTCCGGTGCGGCTTCGGCCGGATGGAGGCCTTCCGTCTCGGCGAGTCGGACGTGCGCATGATGCTCGTGAAAAATCCTGCGGGCTGCAACCAGGTCATCGACTATCTTGAAAATCTGCACAACCGCTTCGTCCTTGTGGTCTGCCTCAACGACCGCGGCGCGGACGGCACGGACATCTCCTGGATCTGGGACGCGGAATTTGAGCGGCTCAACGCGATCGCCGGCCGCATCGAAAAGGTCATCGTCTCCGGCGACCGGGCGCAGGACATGCGCGTGCGACTGAAATACGCCGGCATCGCGGATAAAAACATCACGATCGAGCGCGACTATGAAAAGCTGGTCACCTCGCTCGAGAGCGTCGGGAGCGACGTCTGTCTGATGCCGACCTACACCGCGATGCTCGAGCTGCGCGGCGTGATGATCCGCCATTGCGGCGGCGCAGAATTCTGGGAATAAGGGGGAAAAGGGAAATGGAACTGAAGATCTGCCATCTGTATCCCGATGTCCTGAATCTCTACGGCGACGGCGGCAACATCCGCTGTATGCAGCAGCGCCTTATCTGGCGCGGCCTCGGCGCCGAGGTGACCAAGATGCCCCTCGGCACGACGACCTCGCTCGCGGGCTATGACATCGTCTTTATCGGCGGCGGCCAGGATTTTGAGCAGCAGGTCCTGCTCGACGACCTCCACCGCGGCCGCGACAGCGAGATCCGCGCGGCGGCGGGCGACGGCGTCGTGTTTCTCACGATCTGCGGCGGCTACCAGATGATGGGCCATACTTACGAGACCTTCGACGGCCAGCGCTGCGATTTTATCGGTGCGCTCGACCTTTGCACGATCGGCGCAAAGAAACGCATGATCGGCAATTATAAATTCGAATGCACGCCCTCCGCGGGCGGCAGCGTGGTCGTCGGCTTTGAAAACCACAGCGGCCGCACGATGCTCGGCAGCGGACTCGAACCGCTGGGCAAAGTGCTCTCCGGCTATGGCAACAACGGCGAGGACGGCACCGAGGGCGCCCACTGGAAAAACGTCTTCGGGACGTACAGCCACGGCCCCATGCTGCCGAAAAACCCGCAGTTCTGCGACATGCTGCTCCTCACGGCGCTCGAGCGCAAGTACGGCCATGCCGAGCTGCAGCCGCTTGACGACGCGGCGGAGCGGGCGGCGCACGACGAAATGTGCGCCAGAATCTGATTTTGCAGGGGCGGTGCTTGCCCGCCCGCTCGAAAAAGGGAAACGCCATGATTCGCTTTTACAACGGAAAAACGCTGCGCTTTACGCCCGGCGTACATATCACGTCCGACGAGGTCTGGACCGACGGCGGCGTGATCGTATATGTCGGTGCGCCGCGGGAGGACAAGCCCGCCTTCGAGCGGGAGATCGACCTTGGCGGCGATCTTGTCATGCCCGGCTTCAAGGACGCCCACACCCACACGGCGATGGTCTTTCTCCGCTCACTCGCGGATGACATGCCGCTGGACCGCTGGCTGTCCGAGCAGGTCTGGCCGAACGAGGCGAAGCTGACGGAGGAGGCCGTCTATGACCTCACGCGCCTCGGCATCCTCGAATACCTCTCCTCCGGCATCACGGCGAGCTTTGACATGTACGTCAAAAACGACGCCTATGCCCAGGCCAACATCGACAGCGGCTTTCGCACGGTCATCTGCGCTGCGCTGAACAACTTTGACGCGGACGTGGAAAACATCGAGCGGGAGTATCTGAAATTCAACGCCCTCCATCCGCTCGTGAGCTACCGCCTCGGCATCCACGCCGAGTACACCACGTCGATGGAGCGCATGGAATACATGGCCTCCCTTGCCGAAAAGTATCGCGAGCCCTGCTTCCTGCACCTCAGCGAGACCAGAGCGGAGGTCGACGGCTGCCTTGAGCGCTACGGCCTCACCCCGCCGCAGCTTATCGACCGCGTGGGGCTCTTCCGCTATGGCGGCGGCGGCTTCCACTGCACGCATATGAGCGGGGAGGACGTCGCCCTCTTCGCGGAGAAAAAGCTCTGGGCGATCACCAACCCGGCCTCGAACCTCAAGCTCGCGAGCGGCATCGCGCCGCTGGAGAAAATGCGTCGCGCGGGCGTCAAGCTTGCCATCGGCACCGACGGCGCGGGCAGCAACAACGCCCTCGACATGTTCCGCGAGATGTATCTCGCCGCCGCTCTCCAGAAGGTCGCGGAGGGCGACGCCTCCGCCCTCCCGGCGGATCGCGTGCTCGAAATGGCCTGCGTCGGCGGGGCGGAGGCGATGGGGCTTTCAGACTGCACCGACATCGCGCCCGGCATGCGTGCCGACCTCGTCGTGCTCGATCTGCAGCGCCCCAATATGCAGCCGGAGAACAACCTTATCAAGAACATCGTCTACGCCGGCTCAAAGGAAAACGTGCGCCTGACGATGGTCGAGGGGCGCGTGCTCTATGAACGGGGCGAATTCCACGTCGGCGAGAGCGCCGACGAGATCTACCGCCGCGCCAATAACTTCATCCGAAAGATCAGAGATTGAAATGAAACGAATCGATCTGCACATTCATACGACCGCCTCCGACGGCACCGCCACGCCCGAGGAGGTCGTGCGCGAGGCGTCGCGGCTCGGCCTTGCGGCGATCGCGATCACCGACCACGACACGGCCGGCGGCTATGTCCGCGCGGCGGCCGAGGCGGAAAAGACCGGCCTCGAGGTCGTCCCCGGCATCGAGATCAGCACCAAATACGGCGGCCCGGTCCATATCCTCGGCTATTATATCGATGTCGCCTCTCCCGCCCTGCAGGAGGTTCTCGACTGGATCGTGCACGACCGCGACGAGCGCAACACCAAGATGTGCGCCCTCATGCGCGCCGACGGCATCGACATTACGTACGAGCAGATGCGCGAGCGCTTCGGCGAGGTCATCGGCCGTCCCCATTTTGCCGAGATCCTGGTCGAGCTGGGAATTGCCAGCGACATGAAGGACGCCTTTGCCCGTTTCGTCGAAAAGGGGCAGAAGTATTACCAGGGACGCAAATTCCTTACGATCGAGCGCTCGATCGAGCTGATCCGTGCCGCGGGCGGCACGGCCGTGCTGGCCCACCCGTTCCAGTATCACCTCTCCGCCGAATCGCTGCGCGCCCTGATCGAGCACTGCATCGACAGCGGCCTTGAGGGCATCGAGTGCCGCTATTCCGGCTACAGCGAGGAGCGCAGCGCCTATCTCGAATCGCTCGCCGGGGAATACGGCCTTATAAAGACCGGCGGCAGCGACTTTCACGGCACCAACAAGCCCGAGATCCGGATCGGCGACGGCATAGGCGGGCTGAATGTCCCGTATGACTTTCTCGAGACGCTCAAGGCCCACCGCGCCCATTCTTAAGTTGACAAAGCGGGAAAAATACATTTTACTTGTATAAACGATCCGATCCGCGTATAATGGATCCGATCCTTAAAAAAATAAAAGTAATTGAGGAGACTTTATTATGGCCAAGACAAGACGCCGCGCCGGCGACAGACGAGACGGACGCCTGCTGCGCTCACTGCCTGCCTTTTCCAAGTTCATCCCCTATATCATGCCGACGAGGAACGACGCCCACATCTTTTACGATGAAAGCTTTGAGGTCTCTACGGTCGACCGTACGCTGCGCCGTCTGCGCGTGGAGGGCTACAAGGGCATCGGCATGCTCCACTTCCTGATCGCGGCCTACATCCGCTGCATCTCGATGCTGCCGGGCATCAACCGCTTCATCGCCGGCCGCCGCATCTATGCGCACGACGACATCACGGTCGTCATGGCGGTCAAGCGCTCGCTCTCCGTCGACGCGACCGAGACCACCATCAAGGTCCACTTCCAGCCTACCGACACGATCCTGGACGTCTACCGCAAGATGAACGAGAAGATCGAGGAGATCAAGACCAGCGAGGAGGACAACAACACCGAAGAGGTGGCCGAATCGCTGACGAAGATGCCGCGCTTCCTGCTCCGCTTTGCCATCGCCGTCCTGCGCGTGATGGACTACTTCGGTCTGATCCCCGATTCGCTGCTCGAGGCCAGCCCCTTCCACGGCTCGATGATCATCACCGACCTCGGCTCGCTGCGCATCGGCCCGGTGTTCCATCACATCTACAACTTCGGCACACTGCCGGTGTTCATCGCCTTCGGCGCCAAGCGCCACGCCTATGAGATCAACCGCCACGGCAAGGTCGTGGACAACAAGTATGTCGACTGCAAGTTCGTCATGGACGAGCGCATCGCCGACGGCCACTATTTTGCCCAGTTCCTCCAGGCCTACCGCTATCTGTTCCAGCATCCCGAGATCCTGGAAAAAGCGCCGAGCCGCGTCATCGAGGACGTCCGCTGACGCGCAGCGCAAAAGAAGTCCCGCTCCTGAAAGGAGCGGGATTTCTTTTTAGTTTCTAGTATCTAGTATCTAGTTTCTAGTGGCAAAGAATCGGGACATAGTACTAGAAACCAGAAGCTAGAAACTAGGTAAACGCTGATTAAAAGCC
>DJYJ01000054.1 GCA_002450075.1 Clostridiales bacterium UBA6981 | reverse complement strand
AGCCAGATCCGCTCCTATGTCTTCATGCCCTACCAGCTGGTCAAGGACCACCGGACCGAGTATGAAAACGGCAACATCCAGAACGTGATGGACGGCGACCTCGACGGCTTTATCAACGCCTTCCTCTCGATGCGCGCGGAGAATTAGTTCATAGTTTCTAGTTTCTAGTTCTTAGAAAACGGGAGAAGCCCAAAGGGTTTCTCCCGTTTTATCGTGCGCTGACGGCGTATTCGCAGTCCTCGAAGATCAGATCGTCGACGTCTTTTTCCATGTTCCGCCCTCCCTTTTTCAGCATGCTCTCATTCTATGCCCCGCGCAGGCGGAATATGCGTCCGCTTTTTGTATCTTTTCTCTTGAATCGTGCCTCTCTTTGCGTTATAATGTTTCAGCCTGTTTGCAGAAGCGGGCAAAGTTATCACACAACAAAGGATGAATGCAATGAGCGCATCAACGGAAAGAAAGAACCGTCAGGCCGCGCGTGAAGCCGGTACCGACAAGAAAATGCTCGCCCAGCAGGAGGCCGCAAAAAAGGCCGCCAAGAGCAAGCGCCAGTGGACGATCGGCTCGATCCTCGTCGCGGTTTTGCTGATCGTGATCCTGCTGCTCAACACGGGCTTTGTCTACAAGCACACCACCGCCGTCACCGTCGGCGATACCAAATACTCCCCCGCGGAGCTGAGCTATTACTATCTCAACCAGTATTCGAACTTCGTCAGCCAGTACGGCTCCTATGCCTCCGCGTTCGGGCTCGACACCACCCAGGGCGTCGCCTCGCTCGGCAAGCAGGCGTGCTCCATGCTCGGCGAAGGCCAGACCTGGCGCGACTACTTCATGCAGGGCGCGCTGAGCACGATGCAGCAGATCACCGCGCTCAAGGACTATGCCGCCGCGAACGGCATCAGCCTTGACGCCGATGAGCTCGCCGCGATCGACGCCGACCTCGCAAGCGCCGAGTCTTCGGCCAAGCTCGCCGGCTTCTCGAATCTCAACAACTTCTTCGCCGCCCAGTACGGCACCGGCGTGAACGCCGCCACCGTGCGCCGTCTCACGGCCGACAGCCAGCTTGCCTCCAAGGCGCTGCAGCAGTACTCCGACTCGCTCACGTACACGCCCGAGGAGCTTGAGGAATACTATGCCTCGCTCGAGGGCAGCCGTGACCTCTTCGACTACGCCTACTACTTCGTCGCGGCCGAGACCGTCCCCGAAGAGGCTGCCGAGGGCGAAGTGCCCGAAACCGTCGTGACCGAGCAGACCCTGCTCGAGGCCCGCATGACCGCCGAGGCGATCGAGACCGCCTACCTCGACGGCGCGGACATCGAAGATCCGACCGAGCGTCTGAACGCCGCCGTCGAGGCCGAGTTTGATCCCGAGAGCGCCACGCTGCGCACCGCCGTCTCCGGCAGCAGTCTCGGCGACATGGGCGAGTTCCTGCGCGACAGCTCCCGCAAGGAAGGCGACGTCTCCGTCGTCGAGAGCGCCGCGGGCGACGGCTATTACGTCGTCGTGTTCCTCGCGCGCGAGGACAACCACTATCCCACCGTTTCGGCCCGCCACATCCTGATCCGTGCCGAGGCCGATGAAAACGGCGCCTACACCGACGAGGCCAAGCAGGCCGCGCTTGCGCGTATCAATGAGATCAAAGCCGAGTTTGAAAGCGGCGACAAGACCGAGGAGAGCTTTGCCGCGCTGGCCGGGCAGTACTCCGAGGACGCCGGCTCGAACACGAACGGCGGTCTGTACGAGAACATCTACAAGGGGCAGATGGTCCCCGAATTCGACGCCTTCTGCTTTGCCGGTCACAAGAGCGGCGACATCGACGTCGTCTACGGCGAGAACAGCGGCTATGCCGGCTACCACCTCGTCTACTTCGTCGGCGAGGGTGATCTTTACAGCAACGTGATCGCCGAGAACGCGCTGCTCTCCGATGCGGTGAACGCGTTTGTCGAGGAGCAGATCGAGGGCTATGAGCCCGTGCTGCGCTTCTGGTCCCGTTACGCCGGGCGCTGATTCTTGTACGCACGACGCCGTCCCGGATGCTCCGGGGCGGCGTTTTTGAAAAATCGAAACGAACAAAAAGGAGCTTTTCATGAACGAAGAAAACAAGACTCCCCAGCCGGTGGAATGGGTAGAGCCCACGCCCGCAAAGCCCCGCAAAAAGATCCGCCACATGATCTGGGCGGTCGTGCTGCTCGCGCTGGCGATGATGCTTGCCGGCCAGCTTCTGGGCGATCTCGGCACGAACGCGCTTGCCAGCGCCCTCCATATCACCGACGGCGCCACGCTGTTCCTCTTTATGTATCTCTCCTTCTGGGGGATCCATCTTGTCGTGCTGCTCTACACGCTGCTGTGCGAGCGGCCGATCTTCCGCTCCTTCACACTCCGCGGCCCGAACGGCGGCAGCGGCAACACCTGGAAGCTTTTCGGTCTCGGGCTGCTCGTGGGCTTTGTGATGAACGCGATTTGCATCCTCGCGGCGTATCTCCACGGTGATCTGGACTTTTCCGTCGGCCGCTTCAATCTGCCGTATCTGCTCGCGGCGCTCGGCTGCGTCTGTGTCCAGTCCGGCGCGGAGGAGCTGCTGTGCCGCGGCTATATGTTCGGCGCGTTGCGCGAGCGCTATAACGTCTGGGTCGCCGGGATCGTCAATTCGCTCCTCTTCGGCGCGCTGCATCTGGCCAACCCCGGCGTCACGGTGCTGTCCGTCGTGAACATCGTTCTCTTCGGCCTTGCGCTGAGCGTTGCGATGGCAAAGCTCGACAGCCTCTGGTTCTGCGTCGCCGTCCACACGGCCTGGAACTATTCCCAGAGCATCTTTTTCGGGCTGCCCAACTCCGGCATCGTGTCCCAGGGCTCGTTCCTGCATCTCGAGGCCGCGACGGACAGCGCGCTGTACAGCACCGCCTTCGGCGTCGAGGGCACGATCACGACGACGCTCGTGCTGCTCGTCCTCTCGCTCACCGTGCTGCTCCGCGCGCGCCGCAAGGCAAGCCGCTGACCCTTCCTGTCAAAAACTCCGGCCGCATCTTCGGCCGGAGTTTTTTGCATAGTGCGCCCGGCGAGCGCACG
>DJYJ01000035.1 GCA_002450075.1 Clostridiales bacterium UBA6981 | reverse complement strand
CAGCAGCAGCGTGTCGCGATCGCCCGCGCTCTGGTCGGACGGCCGAAGGTGCTGCTGCTCGACGAGCCGCTCGCCGCGCTTGACCTCAAGCTGCGCAAGGATATGCAGCAGGAGCTGAAAAACATCCAGAAGGCGACCGGAATCACCTTTATCTTTGTCACGCACGACCAGGAGGAAGCGCTGAGCATGTCCGACACGGTCGTCGTTATGAGCGAGGGCCGCATCCAGCAGATCGGCACGCCGATCGACATCTATAACGAGCCGAAAAATGCCTTCGTCGCCGACTTTATCGGCGAGAGCAACATCGTCGACGGCATCATGCTGCGCGATCGCCGCGTCAGCTTTTCCGGCCACGTGTTCGACTGTGTGGACGAGGGCTTTGAACTCAAGGAGCCCGTGGACGTGGTCATCCGTCCCGAGGACGTCGATATCGTACCCGAGGACAAGGGCATGCTGCGCGGCGTCGTCACCTCCGTTACCTTCCTCGGCGTCCACTACGAGATCATCGTCGACATCGACGGCTTCAAGTGGATGATCCAGACGACCGACTTCGTTGACGTGGACGAGCATATCGGACTGTATATCGAGCCCGAGGCCATCCACATCATGAAAAAGAGCGAGTACTCCGGCATGTTCGGCGACTATTCCTCCTTCTCGATGGAGCTCGACGAGATCGGCGAGCTCAATGAGATCGAGGAGCTGGGCGAATTGACCGAGGAGCCCGCGAAGGAGGGCGAGAGCGAAGGATGAAGAAAAAAGCTTCCGGAAGCCTCGCGCTCGTCCAGCGCCTGGCGCTCGCGCCGTATTCGGCGTGGTCGGTGCTGTTTATCGTCGTGCCGCTGATCTTTGTGGCCTATTACGCCTTCACGGATCTGCAGTTCCATTTTACGACCGAGAACATCACCCGCTTTTTCACCGCGACCTCCGTCGTCACAGACGAGAGCGGCACGCGTGAGGTGCATACCTATCTGCTGATCTTTATGCGCTCGCTGAAGCTGGCCGTGATCTCCACGGTGATCTGTCTCATCTTCGGCTATCCCTTCGCGTATCTGATCTCCAAGGCCTCCGAGCGGACGCAGAGCATCCTCATCACGCTCATCATGATCCCGATGTGGATGAACTTCCTGATCCGCACCTACGCCTGGATGACGATCCTGCAGGATACCGGCATCTTCAACGGCTTTCTGTCGCTGCTGGGACTGGGGCGCATCCACATCATCGGCACCGAGAGCGCGGTCGTCATCGGCATGGTGTACGACTATTTCCCGTATATGATCCTGCCGATCTATTCGGTCATGGCCAAGATGGACGTCAAACTCATCGAGGCCGCGCGCGATCTCGGCTGCAACAGCGCGGGCGTACTGCGCCGCGTGATCTGGCCGCTGAGCCTGCCGGGCGTGATCTCCGGCGTGACGATGGTGCTTATCCCGTCGATCAGCACCTTTTATATCTCCCAGAAGCTCGGCAACGGCAAGTTCTATCTGATCGGCGACGCGATCGAGGGCCAGTATACGGCCAACAACCTGCATTTTGCCGCGGCGATCGCCTTTATCCTGATGGTCATCCTGCTCTTCGGCATGGCCTTCATGCAGCGCTTTGCCAACAAGCGCGCGGCTGTCTGAAAGGGGGGGGAGACGATGAAAACCGCTTCCCGTATCTATACCGCGCTCGTGATGATCTTCCTCTTCGCGCCCATCGCGATCCTGCTGGTCTTCTCCTTTAACGAATCGAAGAGCCTTTCCGTCTTCTCCGGTTTTTCCTTCCACTGGTACCGCGAACTGTTCCGCGATTCCGAGACGCTCGGCGCCGTGCGCAACACGCTGGTGCTCGCCGTCTCCGCGGCGCTGATCTCCACGGTTATGGGCACGGCCGCCGCCGTTGGAATCCACAAGCTGAAAAACCGCTATCTGCGTGCCGCGATGGACACCGTGACCAATATCCCGATGATCAACCCCGATATCATCACCGGTATCTCGCTGATGCTGATGTTCGTGTTCGTCGGGCGGCTCTTCGGCGCGGCGACAAGTCTGAACTTTGCCACGATGCTGATCGCCCACATCACGTTCTGCCTGCCGTATGTGATCCTGCAGGTGCTGCCGAAGCTGCAGCAGATGGACAAATCGCTGCCCGAGGCGGCGATGGATCTCGGCTGCACGCCGATACGCGCTTTCTTGAAAGTGGAGATCCCCGAGATCCTGCCCGGTATCGTGACAGGCCTTATCATGGCCTTTACGCTTTCGCTCGATGATTTTGTCATCAGCTATTTCACCTCCGGCAATGGCTTCCAGACGCTGCCGATCCGCATTTACAACATGACCAAGAAGACCGTCACGCCGAAAATGTACGCTCTCGCGACGATCATCTTCTTTGTGATCCTGTTCCTGCTGCTGCTTTCCAATCTTGCCGACGCGGAGACCGCCCAGGCCGTCCGTGCCGCCAGAGAGAAGAAAAAAGCCAGGAAACAAGGTTAACAAGAGAAACCATTAAACAAGGAGGAACTCCCAAAATGAAAAAGATCCTTTCCGCTCTGCTTGTCGCCGTGATGCTGCTCTCGCTCTGCGCTCTCGCAGGCTGCGGCTCGTCCAAGACGCTGACGCTCAACGTCTACAACTGGGGCGAATATATCTCCGACGGCTCCGAGGACTCGCTCGATACGATCAAGGCTTTCGAGACCTGGTATGAGAAGACCTACGGCGAGAAAATCAAGGTCAACTACACGACCTATGCCAGCAATGAGGATATGTATGCCAAGCTCTCCTCCGGCGCCGTGAGCTATGACGTGATCATCCCGTCGGACTATATGATCGCGCGCATGAAGGATGAGGGCATGCTCCTGCCGCTGGATTTTTCCAACATCCCGAACTATCAGTATATCGACGAGAGCTTCCGCGGACTGTACTATGACCCGGACAATACCTACACCGTGCCCTACACCTACGGCGTGGTCGGCGTGATCTACAACGCCAACGTTGTGGACGAGGCGGACGTCGGCGACTGGGATCTGATGTGGAACGACAAATATGCCGGTGAGATCCTGCAGTTCAACAACTCCCGCGACGCCTTTGCTACCGCGATGTATAAGCTCGGCATCGACGTGAACACCACCGACAAGGCCGAGTGGGACCGCGCCCTTGCAGAGCTCAAGGCCCAGTCTCCGCTGGTCAAGAGCTACGTCATGGACGAGATCTATAACATGATGGAGTCCGGCGAGGCCGCGATCGGCGCCTACTATGCGGGCGACTACTTCACGATGCTCGACGCCCAGGCCGACGGCGTTGACCTGCGGTTCTATTACCCTGAGCGCACCAACTACTTCGTCGACGCGATGTGCATCCCGTCCTGCTGCCAGCACAAGGAGCTTGCGGAGATCTTCATCAACTACATGCTCTCCGAGGAGCCCGCGATCGCGAATGCCGAGTATATCTACTACGCCTCCCCGAACTCCCTTGTCTACGAGAGCGAGGAGTATCAGGAAGAGCTGGGCGAGGAGGCCATGGAGATCCTCTATCCCGGTATCGAGAATTTCAGCGAGCTTTACAACGCCTATGCATACCAGAATCTCGACAGCGAGATGCTCGACTATGTCAACACCCTCTGGGAGTCGCTGAAGATCGCTTAAAAAAGATTGACATAATCCGGTTAACATAATTTGTTTGTGAAAACTGTACTGTGAGAGGCCACTATTTTTGTGACTTCTCACAGTTTTTGTTTTGACACCGTTATACACTTTAAGCCAAAGTATCTAAATAGCTGCAAAAAGTTGTTGACCAGGGGAAAGGGAAAAGATATAATACAGGTATCATGGTTTAACCGTGCATACGCGTAAATTCAAAACTTACACAGGAGGGGAAATCATTCATGAAGAAAGCAAAGAAGCTGCTTGTCATCGCCTGCCTCGGCGGTGTGGGCTATCTTCTGGCGAAGTTGCTTAAGACCGAATTTGCACAGGAAAAGCTGTTCGAGATTCTGGGCGAGGACACCTATCTTGCGATCCTTGACAAAGTACGCCTTGTCGGCGACCTGATCATGTGGCCGGTCGATTTTGTCAGAGCTCTGCTTCCGTAAACCATCTTAAACGGAAATTAATTTTAAGAAGTAAAGGGGATATACTATGAACCAGAAGTATGAAGCTCTATTTACTCCCTTTAAGATCGGAGAGGTAGAGATTCCCAACCGTATCGTTCAGTGCTCGATGGGCGGCACCACCCTGTTTGGCTGGCTCGAGCCTTCTCACTTTGACCTTGAGGGTGCAAACTTCCTGCTCCAGCGCGCCAAGGACGGCGTCGGCCTGGTCCTGCCCGGCATGCAGGTCATCCGCGACACGATGGGCAGAAAGTGGCTGGACTCCAACCGCCAGATGTACCGCGTGCTCAAGCCATACATGGACGAGTATCACAAGACCGGCAGCAAGCTGTTCATCCAGCTGGCCGGCGGCTTTGGCCGTTCGATGGCTGTTACGCCGTGGATGGCCGCTCTGGGCAAAAACGACCTGCTCAACAAGCTGGCCAGCCCGATCGTCGACGTTCAGTACGCCTGCGCCTCCGCCTCCGCCACGCCCAACCGCTGGGCCGACGGTCTGACCTCCCGTCCCTTCACGGTCGAAGAGATCCAGGAGATGGTATGGCACTTCGGCGCCACCGCCAAGAAGCTGCGCGAAGCCGGTATCGACGGCGTTGAGATCCACGCCG
>DJYJ01000046.1 GCA_002450075.1 Clostridiales bacterium UBA6981 | reverse complement strand
CAAATGTCATTACATATCAGTTGTGGAGGTCTTGCCGATATGATGAAAACCGGGAGGAAAAAACGATCTGATTCTATTCTGCTTCTTGTCATATGTCTTACCTTTATGCTTTTTCCTTTTATGTTTTATGCTTTCATTACACTCAACCCTATCGAAGCCTTTGCTCTCGACAGTTCAGGGCGAATATTTATCGGACAAAAGCCGACAGTCGGATCACAAATTCAAGTTTTCAATGAAACTCAGTTCCTCTATTCTTTTAAAAATGTGACAGAGCGCGGCTACAAAATGACGATCCAAAACGATGAGCTCCTTATTTATACCGGATCTTCGCTATACCATTTAGATCTTAACGGAAATATACTTGAAAAAGAAAACCGTCACCCTATCACAAAAAATTGGGGAAGGACTTTTTTGGATAGTGAGGGCAACACCTATTATCTAAAGACCTTTGGACGAGATAAAATTATTAGGAACAACCAAGAGATCATTTTCCAGCAATCGAAACATGATTGGATCATCTCCTTATTCTTTATTATCAGCTTCCCCCTTGAGGTTTTTTTAATTATCTTCTTGCTTGATCTCACCGGTGTGTTCAAGTCGGGATATCATTCAAAATAAAGAAGAAAGATTTATCTTTTCTTTTCATTGTTTATTATCCTGAAAAATGCTATATTGGGTTTACTACAATCAGATAACAGGAGGCGTCAGCTATGGCCAAATACAATTCGCTCATC
Organism: Clostridiales bacterium UBA6981; assembly: GCA_002450075.1. Taxonomy (GTDB): domain Bacteria; phylum Bacillota; class Clostridia; order Oscillospirales; family Oscillospiraceae; genus Limivicinus. The sequence continues at coordinate 5,595 of DJYJ01000046.1, read as the reverse complement.
CCCGGCGTCGAAATCGAGAATATCGCGGAGGATTTTAAAAACGCGCTGAAGATCGAGCAGTACCGTCTCGGCAAGCAGGCACTTTACTTCCCTGCCGGGCTCCGGTGGGCGTATCTTCCTCTTTCCGCGATTGAAAGCGTGGAGGGCACGCACCGCAGCGTGACTGCCGGGCACTGCGTCACCGTAACGGAGCATAAGCCCGCCGTCGAGTTTAAGACCGCGGCCGGCTCTTTCCAGTTCAACCTCGAAAAGCCCGCCAATTTGCAGAAGGTCCTTGACGCGATCGGAAAATAACAAGCTATCACAAAAAAGGCCGACCCAAACGGGTCGGCCTTTTGCCGTTGTTTGCGTTATTTTTTGCTGAGGAAGGCGCTGGTCGCCTCGTCCTCGTACTGGCGGGTGTAGAGCCGGTAATAGTGACCGCGCGCGGCGAGGAGCTCGTCGTGTCTGCCCTGCTCGATGATCTTGCCGTCCTTGACCACCAGGATGATGTCCGCGTTACGGACGGTGGAAAGCCGGTGGGCGATCACGATGGAGGTCCGGCCGCGGATGATCGTGTCGATCGCGTTCTGGATCTTCTGCTCGGTGATCGTGTCGACCGAAGCAGTGGCCTCGTCGAGCACCAGGATACGCGGATCGGCCAGGATCGCGCGTGCAAAGGAGATCAGCTGCTTTTCGCCGGTCGAGAGCATGTCGCCGCCCTCGCCCACGTCGGTCTCCAATCCCTTTTCCAGGCGCGCGACCACCTCGTCGGCCGAGACGAGCTTCAGCGCCCGCTCGATCTCCTCATCCGTTGCATCCGGGTTCGCATACAGCAGGTTTTCCCGTACCGTGCCGGAGAAGAGATGCGGTGTCTGGAGGACATAGCCGATCGCGCTGTGCAGCCAGAGCTGCGAGCGCTCGCGCGCGTCGCGCCCGTCGATCAGCACGCTGCCCTCCGTCGGCTCGTAGAAGCGGCAGATGAGGTTTGCAAGCGTGGATTTGCCCGCGCCGGTCTCGCCCACGATGGCCACGTTCGTGCCGAAGGGGATCTTCAGATCGAAATGCTCCAGGATATATTCGTCGCCGTCGGGGTACTTGAAGGAGACGTCCTTGAATTCGATGTCGCCGTTGATCGGCTCCCAGTTCTCCTTCTTCGGCTCGAAGCTGTCGCCGTAGAGATCCATGACCTCCTTCGTATCGTTCACGTCCGGCTTTGTCTCCAGCAGCCTGGTAAGCCGCTCGATGTTGACCTGGGTCGTGACGAAATCGGAGAAGGCGTCGACCAGCCAGCGGATCGGCTCCATCATGCCCTGGGCATAGGACATGAACATGGAGAAGGTGCCGACCTCGCTGCGTGCGATAAAGCCGCCGCGCCACAGCACGATGGCAAGCGCAAGCGAGGAGGCGAAGTTCATCGTCACGGCGAACATGCCGCGCAGATGGGAAGCGTAGACCGAGCGGCGCAGCATATTGCCGGTCTCGGCGCGGAAGTCGTTTTCGATCTTGTCCTCGATCACGAGGGTCTTGACGGTCTTGGCGCCGGTGATCCCCTCGTTGAAGTTGCCGGTGATCTTCGAGTTGATCTCGCGGATCTCGCGGTTGATGCGCACGAGCTTCTTCTGGAAGATTGAGAAGAGCACCACGAGCAGCGGCAGGATCGTGAGCACCAGGAGCGCCAGACGCGCGTTGACGATCAGCATGGCGACGACCGCGCCGATGACGTAAGCACCCTGCCAGACGCTGTCGATGATCGTCCAGGAGAAGAGCGCACCGATACGCGAGGTGTCGGACATGACGCGCGAGTGGATATAGCCGACGCTGTTCTGGCTGAAATAGGAGAACGACAGCGTCTGAAGATGCTCGAAGGCTGCGTTTCGCAGATCCTTGTCCAGCCTGACCTCCAGCCACAGCGCGTTGCGCGCCGAGAAATAGTTGGTCACGCCTGTAAAGAGGATCACGCAGACATAGATCAGAATAAAGGGCAGGATCGTGTCGAGCGTTCCGAGCCCGACGAAATGGTTGAGCGCATAGCGCTGCAGGAGCGGCGTGCCGATATCGATCGCGCTGCCGCACACCGCGAGCACGACCATCGCGGCCATCATGCCGCGGTACTTTTTCAGATACGGCAGCATTTTGCCGATACCGAAAAACTTCAGCCCGCTCGTCTGTTCGGAGGTCTTTTTCATACCTTTGCCTCCTTTGCCGTTCCGGACTGGATCTCATAGATGCTCTGGTAGATGCCGCCGGCCTCTTTCAGTTCCTCGTGTGTGCCCTGCTCCACGATCCGTCCGTTTTCCAGCACAAGGATCTTGTCGGCCTTGGACAGGGTCGTGATGCGGTGGGAGATCAGGATGATCGAGGCAGTGCCGAAGCGCTCCTCAAGCCGGGCGCGGATCTTCGCGTCCGTCTCGGTGTCGACCGCGGAGAGCGAGTCGTCAAAGATCATGATCGGTGTGTCGCCTGTCAGTGTGCGGGCGATCGCAGCGCGCTGCTTCTGTCCGCCGGAGAGCGTAACGCCGCGCTCGCCGACAAAGGTATCATAGCCCTTTGAAAAGCTATCGATCGTCTCGTCGAGACAGGCGGCAGCCGCCGCAGCCTTGATGCTGGTCATGTCTGTGCCGTCGCAGGCGATGGCGATATTCTCGCTGATCGTACGGGAGAAAAGGAACGGCTCCTGCAGGACGATGCCGATATGTTTACGCAGCCAGTCGGTCTTGATCCTGCGGATGTCGACGCCGCCGACCGTGATCGTCCCCTTCCCCTCTTCAAGCGGATAGAGCTTGTCGAGGAGATACATCATCGTGGACTTGCCGCTGCCCGTGCCCCCGAGGATGCCGAGCGTCGTGCCCGCTTCCATCAAGAAGCTGACGTCCTGCAGCATCGGCGGGCAGTTTTCATAGGCAAAGGACACGTGGTCGAACACGATGTCGCCGCGGATCTCGGGCGTGAGCGCGTCGGGCGGATCCTGCTCGACAGGCGAATCCATGATATAGCGGATACGCTCGATCGAGACGCCTGCCTTGCTCATCTCGGCGATCATGCGCCCGAGCATGCGGATCGGCCACATCAGCATCGCGTTATAGGAGATAAAGGCCACATATTCGCCGGCCTCCATCCGCCCGCGGATGCAGAAGATCGCGCCAAAGACGACAACCAGCATCACCTGCGTGCCGGAGAGCACGTCGGAGGTGCTCCAGAAGCGGCTCATGATCGCGCCGAGCTTTTCCCACAGCGAGGTATAGTATTCGTTCTGTGCCTCGAATTTGTCCTTTTCAAAGCGCTCGCGGCCAAACGCACGCACGACGCGTACGCCCGTCAGGTTTTCCTGCGCCATGGTCGAGAGCTTGCCCTCGTTCTCATCGCAGTCCATGAAGCCCTGGCGAAACTTGGTGTGGAAATGAAGCGAGTAGGCGATGATGAAGGGCATTGGGATAAAAGCGATCAGCGTCAGCGGAACATCCATCGAGAACATGAAGATCAGGCTCAGGATCAGCATGACGAGAATGCGGAAAACATTCGTCAGCTGCTCGGAGACAAAGTTCTTCATCGTGTCGATATCCGAGGTGCAGCGCTGGATGATGTCGCCGGTACGGTTCTTCATATGCCAGGAAAACGGCAGATGTTCGATGTGCGAAAAGGCCGTGTCGCGCATGGTCTTGACCAGCGTCTCGGACGCCTTGGTGTTGCTCACGCGAAAGACATACTGGCTCATCACCTTGACCGCGGCCACGACCACGACGGCAAGCGCCATGATCCACAGATGTTCGCCGAGATAGGCAAAGCCGCCTATGCGCTCGATGCCGCGCATGACCCACGCGGGGAATTCCGCCGGCTTGCCGCCGATCGCGTTGTCGATCGCCGCGCGGATGATCTGCGGTGAGATCATATCGGCCAGGGCCGCCAGCGCGGCGCAAAGCATGCTGATGAAGAAAAACCGTTTGCTCCCCTTCAGGAAGCGCCACATCAGCGCCCAGGTCGCCCTATTCTTTTGTCTTTTTTCTGTTTTTTCCATAATATTACCAAAACAGGGTCTGAAGAGTTCCAAAATGTTCAGCGCCCGTTATTATACCCGCTGTGGCGGCTTCCGTCAACCGCTCATTGGTTGAATCTTCCCGCCCGCCATGCTATAATGCACTCAAATTCCCGAAAGAGGGGGCTTTTTTCATGCGGAATACGACGTTGTGCTATCTCGAACGCGGCGACGAGGTGCTGATGCTGCACCGTGTCAAAAAGGCCGTGGACGAAAACGCCGGGAAATGGATCGGCGTTGGCGGCGGCTTTGAGGAGGGCGAGAGCCCGGAGGACTGTCTGCTGCGCGAGGTGTACGAAGAAACCGGGATGCGCCTTCTCACCTGGCGCTTTCGCGGGATCGTCACCTTTGTTTCGGATGAATGGGGCACGGAATATATGCATCTCTTCACATCCGAAAACTTTGCCGGTGAGCTGCGCGAGTGCGCGGAAGGCGTTTTGGTCTGGAAGAAGCGCAGCGAGATCCTCTCCCTCCCGCTTTGGGAAGGCGACAAGATCTTTTTACGGCTGCTCGAGGAAGGGCATCCTTTCTTTTCTCTCAAGCTCCGATATCACGGCGACGAACTGGTCGAAGTTGTTCTGGACGGAAAGCCGCTTTCTTTTTGAATCCTCCAAAAGAAAAACACAGTCCCCACGGACTGTGTTTTTCTTATGTTTTTCATTATCGGAAGCTCACGCTGTCTGCCATGGCCAGCACCTCACGCTCGACGCGCGCCTGCGCCTGCTCCGGTGTTTCGATCTCGGCCTCGAGCGCGGCGGCCTCTTCCGCCTCACGCGCGGCCTGCTCCTCCGCGGCCTGTTTCTGCCGTTCCTTCTTCTCATGCTTCAGCACCGGGATCGCCGCACTCACAAGCAGCGCAGCCGACGCGACCGCCCGCGCGATATCATACAGCCGCGGCGCGTCCGGATAGAGCTTTTGCAGCACGACGTTCGCAATACAAAACAGCGTTGATCCCCCGAGCACCCACAAGAGTGTACGCCGGTTCAGAATCTTTTTCAGTGGTGTCTTGGGGAAGACTGTCTTGACCGTCAGCGTCACAGCCGCGAGTATCATCAGCGCGATCAGCACCCATTTAAGGATCTCGGAGCCGACGGGCGACAGCACGCCAGCCCACAGGAGCGAGGCAAGGCTGATGATCGCCCAGCCGACGCACCACAGCGGCACCGCCACGCATGCGCGCACGGCAAGCGGCATTCTAAGGATCAGCTCACGCGTTTTGGCGCGTACGCCTCCCTTTTTCTTCTCCTCTTCCTCTTCGGCGACCGTTTCGTCCTCGCCGTCGCCGCCGTCCGGCTCGGTCTGGGCATCGAGCACCTCCACGATCGGAGCGGGCGCGGGAGCCATGTCGTCGTTTTTCAGGATATCCGCCGGCGCCTCAAACGCGCCGCCAATCAGCACGCCCGCCGCTGCGATCGTCGCAGCCGTTGCTGCTGCGCCTTTGTTTTTCAGCTTGTCCAGGTTGGGCTTTTCCATTGGCCTCAACTCCCCTTATGTACAGGATAGAACCTTGTCTATATTATAATGTGCGGCGCTCATCCTGTCAAATCAGGAAAAGAGACCGTCGGTGTCAAGTTGTTGTAGGA
>DJYJ01000055.1:16629-29190 GCA_002450075.1 Clostridiales bacterium UBA6981 | reverse complement strand
TAACAAATGGGGTGCTGTTCAGCATGGGATCGGCATTTTTCTTGCTTTTTTCGGGCATTTGATGTATCCTTGCGAAAAAAGGAGGCGGCCGAGATGGAGGAAAAACTTTTTCTGCTGCGCGCGTCGGAGGACATTCTCAGCCAGTATGAAGACTATCGGCGGGAGTTTCTTGAGCGCGGCGACAGTCTGGACGGCACAGGCCCCATGCGTCGCATTGAGAGCGCCAGCGAATGGCTTGCGCACGTCAGGCGCTATGAAAGCCCGGACACGCTGCCGGAGGGCCTTGTGATCGCGACGCAGTACGTCCTCGTCCGCGAGAGCGACGGCAAGCTGCTCGGCATGCTGCAGCTGCGCCACTATCTCAACGACTATCTGGCCAAATACGCCGGCCATATCGGCTATTCCGTGCGGCCGGGCGAGCGGCGCAAGGGCTATGCCAAGCGCATGCTCGCCATGGCGCTGGACGAGGCGAGGGCGCTGGGTCTGGATCGCGTGATGATCTCCTGCACCGTAGACAACGAGGGCAGCCGCCGCACGATCCTCGCAAACGGCGGGGTGTTTCACAGTACGATCTGGGATGAGGAAGATCAGGAGACACTCGAGCGGTACTGGATCGAGCTGTAAAAAGGAAGGGCAAAATGGGACAGGATCTGTGCATCGAGTGCGGCGGCGGTGTGGTCAACATCCGCGTCGGCGCGATCATTCTAAAAGACGGCAAATTTCTGATGGCCGGCAACCCAAACTCCGATTACCTCTATTCCGTCGGCGGCCGGATCCAGTTCGGCGAAACAGCGGAGCAGGCCGTCGTACGCGAGGTCCGGGAAGAGACCGGGCGGGACATGGAGATCGACCGGCTCGGCTTCGTGACGGAGGATTTCTTTTACGGCGATTCCCCCGCCCATTTGGGCAAGCTGATCTATGAGCTGGGCTATTATTTTTACATGAAGACACCCGCGGACTTTGAACCCGTATGCGAGAGCTTCACCGAGGCGGGCGAAAAGGAATTCCTCGTCTGGGTCTCGCCGGAGGAGCGAAGGAAGCTCTATCCCGCTCTCTTCAACGACGAGCTGCGCCATCCGCAAACGGCTGTCCGACACTTTGTCACAGACCAGAGATAAGAAAACCGGTGCGTCACACGGCGCACCGGTTTATTGCTTATTTGCGGGTCGTTTTCTTCTTTTTACGCTTTGCCCGTTTCCGGCTCCTGGCGGCCAGCGCCACGCACAGCACGGCCAGTCCGATCACGCTCACCCCAAGGATCGCGATCCAGAGGGTCATGTCGTTCTCGTCGCCGGTCGCGACGCCGCGGCGGTTGACATCCGTAACGGAGAAGATCGCAAGCGCCTTGCCGTCCTTGTAGGCCACGCCGATAATATGCTTGCCCGCGGTAAGACTCTTGAGGTAGGTGGGCTTGAGCTTGACGATCGTGCTGCCGGATGCAGTGGAATAATAGGACGGATCGACCGTCTTGCCGTCCACGGTCAGCTCGGTGAACTTGCCGAGCGCGCCGTTCGCAGTAAAGCTGAGCTCGCTCGACGAGCCTTTGCTCCAGCTGCTGCCCGCGCCATCGGTGATGAGATAATTCGGAAGATCAAAGCGCGAGACGATCGTACCGCTGTATGTACCCTTGAGCGTGATCGTGGCGGTGCCGCTCTTCGACGGGATGTCATACAGGAACGAAACGTCGTAGTCCTGCCCTTTCTTGAGCGTCGTGTCGCCGTTTTTCACCTCGACCGTCGGCTCGATGCCCTCGTCCTCCGGCTTGCGGGAGGTGATGAACTCGGTCACCGCACTGCCGGGGATCGCCGTGATGGAAAAGCTCTTTTCCACGCTGCCGGTATAGTTGCCCGCGCCCGTGACCGTGACCTTGGCCGTATCCTTGCCGATCTCGATGTTGTCGGTATAGCCCGTAACGGTGAAGTCCTTGTCCTTCTCCAGCGAGCGCTCGCCGTCCTTGAGCGAGACGGCCGGCTCGCACGCCGCGCCGGTATAGGGCATCTCGGAGGGGGAAAGCGTGACCATCTCCGCTGTGATCGCTTTAGGGGAAAGTGTGACGGTATGCGCGTCGCTCTCGGCCGTTTTTGTCTCCTCGCCCTCGGTATAGGTAAAGAGGACCGTGAAGCTGTCGCTGATATTGGGCAGCGAGGCGGTGTCCTTATTGAGGGAGAAGCTGCCCTCGACGGTCTCGCCGTCCTTTGTGGCGCTGCCGTCGCTGAGCGTGACGAGGTCTGTCCAGGTAATGCCGTAGACCGGGTCGTCCGCGAGCGTGACCGTCGGCCAGACGATCGTAAGCCCCTCGCCGCCCGTCTCCGTCGTCAGCGTCGGGCCGGGGGCCGTCAGCAGAGGCGCGCGCCTTGCCTCCTCGCCCTCGCCGGACTCTTTGTCTTTATCGCCGTTGCCGGGCGTCTCATCGCTTTCGCCGTTACCCGGAGCTTCGCCGTTCACGCCCTCGCCGGTCGGCTCGGGCTCCTCCGTCTTTTCGACGAAGGTCACAATGACCGTATCCTTGATCGCGCTGTCTGACGCGGCCGAAGCCGTGACGTCAAGCGTGCTGCCGTCCTTTGCCTCGCTCGTGATGAGCAGCGTGTTGTCCTGGCGGCTGACGCCGGCGGGCAAGGCTCCGGCGACCCAGGCGATCTCCTCGTCCATTTCCTCGCCGTACTGGTCGGTCACAACGGCGCCGTAGCTCACCGCGGCAGTCCCCTCCTCAGGGATCACGACGGTATCGCTGCCGCCTAACGCTTCACCCTCGCGCGTTATGGAAACGCCTGTCGCCTTTCTCTCGGCGAGCGCGACGGTGAAACTGCCGCTGTCATCCGAAAGCTCGGTGCCCTGCACCGCGGCCGAGACCGTAAAGGCAAGCGGCTCGTCCCCGACGCTGTCCTTGGCGCCCGCCGTAACGACGACGCAGCCGTCCGGGCGGATTGAAATGCCGCTGAGCGCCGGCTCGACACGCCATTCGACCGTCGCTCCGACCGGGTCATCCGCCCCGTCGGTGACGGAGGCGATAAACGGCGCGCTGACAAACTCCGTCTCGCCGAGGCCGGGCACGGTAAAGTCGGTCGTCTCCGGGGCCGTGATCGCGATCCCGGCGGGAGCGGCCTCGGCAAAGGAGGCCGTAATGCTCTGGTCGGCGAGGATGCCGCCGATCGTATAGCTGCCGTTCGCCGGCGTCACCTCGACGCCGTTGACGGTAAGCGATGCGAGCTTATAGCCGTCGTTGGGCTGCACGGTGACAACGACGCTGCCCCCGCGGCCGACGGCCGTCTGGGACACGCTGAGGCTGCCGTTTTCATCGGCGGCCTGCGCGCTGACGGAAAAGCGGGCCAGCCGCACCTGGGAGACGGGCGCGCCCGTCCCGACGTCATACAGCGCCCACTCGTGCGGCGTATAGACCAGACTGAAAGCGGAGATATCCGCAAGGTTTTCCTCCGTGAGCTCCGCGCTGTACGCGCCCGCGCCGTCCTTTTCGCCGAGACGATAGACGTTGTAGACAAAGCTCTCCGTCTCGGGATCGATAACGGCTTCCAAACCGAAGAGGCCTTCTTCCCCGGCACGGGTGCAGACGTCGATCAGGGCGCCGTCGCTCGTCTGCTGGTCGCGGAGCGCGTAGGAGCTGTCCTCAGCGCGCACATTGGGCGAAGCCGTGTCAAAGCTGATCGCGCCGTCGCCATAGCTGGTACCGGCAACGATGATCGCGTTTCCGGCTCCCGTAACATTCAGGCACACCTGCGGCTCGACGCGGACAAAGTCGGCCGCGCCGCCGGCATTTACCGTGATCGCCGCGCCGGAATCGTTCACCACCGTGAGCGAGCCGTCGCCGGTAAAGGTGAGGCTGCCGCCCCAGCCCATCGAATCCGAACGGATAGCAGCGAGGGAGCTGCTGCCGGAAAGGCGGATCTTGAAGTCGCCGCCCATCATCGTCAGCGAAAGCACGGCGGAGGGCGCGGAGAAGTCCGTCAGGCTGAGCGTGTTGCTCGCCGCATCATAGCTCACGCCCTCGGGCAGAAGATAGCGCGCCTCGGTCAGCTCGCCGGGATAGAGGATCTGCTGCTCGATCGCGCTGTCGGCGGAGTAGATCGTTTTATCCATCCCGCCCGTGAGACAGATCGACGCATATGTGTCGCCCGCGATGCCGGGGCCGTTTGCCGCAAGGGCGCCGGCCGGCAGCAGACAGGCAAGCAGTATGGCGCATAAAAGGAGGCAGATGCCTTTTTTCATCTTCACTTCTGTTTCCTCCAAAACAGGAACTGTTCTATCCGCGCCGCGCCCTTCGGGGCGGCGGTCTGATGCGCGCAGCTCCCCGGAAAAGGGAAGAAACGCGCTGTTATTCTGGTATGCTATCTTATCATTTTTCTCCTGTCATTGCAATATATTTTGTATCTGAAAGGGCTAATTTAAGAAAGATTAATACTATATTTTGTGTTTAATTGTTACATATTTTTCGAGTTTTGTAACGTTTCCCCCGAGGGGGAGCCGCCACGCAAAAGGTGTTTCATTAGGATGTGAACGAATTATGAAATGTGTTATATTTCATAATTATCCTATTGACATACTTTTTCTTTTGTGCTATGCTCCGGCTGTAAAGAAAAAGGAGGCGACGATATGGAAATCGTTTACGCAGAAGATAAAAAGTCGTTTGTCGAAGCGATCGAGACGATTCGCGCGGGTGAATGTGTCCACATCGACAGCATCTCCTCCGTCTCGGACAGCGCAAAGGATTTTCTTGACGCCGCCGTGAAGCTGGCAGACAAGGGCGGCGAGCTTGTCTGCGAGAGCGAGGGCTTCGACACGCGCCGGGAGCAGGGCGCTCTCCTCTTCCCTCTTTGCCGCGCGCTGAGCGAGCTGGAGCAAGCCGGTAGAAAAGCACGGCGCCACAGCGGCATTGAGCGCGCCAAAAGCGAGGGGAAGTATAAAGGGCGCAAGCCCATCGCCGTCAACGGCGAGCTGTTTGAATCAGTCGTCGCGCGCTGGCGGGGCGGAGAGCTCAACGCCCGTCAGGCCATGGCGCTGCTGGAGCTGAAGCCCAACACCTTTTATCGCCGGATCAAAGAACAGGAGGAACAAAAAATGAAAGACTATAAACAGATGGAGCATGAGATCAAGTCCGAGATCAAGGACGCCGTACGCCAGAGCCGCCACGATCTCGGCGAGCTGAAAAAGCAGGTCCGTGCCGAGGCAAAGGAGGTCAAAAAGGCCGCCGATGAAAAGCTGGAGCTCCACGATGTGGAGCGCGAGATGCGCAAGGACCGCATCCGTGCGGAGGTCGAGCATCACGACGCCGTGCGTCAGATGAGGAAGGATGTCGAGGCCGAGGCTCGCGAGCTGAAAAAGATGATGGAAAACGAGTGATCGCCTCCCCCCCGCGATCCGTTTTTCAATCGAAAGCCGGCGTGAGATCCACGCCGGTTTTTCGACTTTGTTTTGTTTTGGGAGCACATAAAATGAGTCTTTTTCTGTGTCTTGCGTATCTCTTTTTCATCGGCTCCGTTTTCGGCTGGGTGCTGGAGGTCTTCTTCCGCAAATTTTTCTCCTCCTCGAATCCGGAGCACAAATGGATCAACCCCGGCTTCTGCGTGGGTCCCTATGTGCCGCTGTACGGCAGCGGTCTGTGCATTTTGTATCTGCTTGCCGCGCTCGGCGAGCGGAGCGGTCTCGGCGCAAGCGCGGCGGGAAAGCTGCTGCTCTTCGCCGCGATGGCCGTGAGCATGACGGGGATCGAATACCTCGCGGGACTGGCGCTGCTGAAATGGGCAAAGCTGCGTCTGTGGGATTACAGCGGCTGCCGCGGCAACATTCAGGGGCTGATCTGCCCGCTGTTCTCCTTCTTCTGGGCGGTGCTGGGCGCGGTGTATTATTTCCTCATTCACCCCCACGTGCTCTCGGCGCTCGACTGGTTGTCGCACAATCTGGCGTTCTCGTTTGTGATCGGCTATTTCTTCGGCGTGTTCACGCTGGATGTCGCTTATTCCGCGCATCTGGCGGCGCGCGTCAAACGCTTTGCCGAGGAAAACAACGTCGTCGTGCGCTATGAGGCGCTCAAAGCGCACATCCAGAGCGCGCGATCCGAGGCCAGGCAGCGCATCCACTTTTTCTTTGCGTTGCGCTCCGAGCTGCCGCTTGCCGAGCATCTGCGCAGCGCCGCGGATGCACTTGAAACGATCAAGCACAGATTCTGAAAAACAAGCAGCGCCCCGACGGTTTTCCGTCGGGGCGCTGCCGTATTATCTTGTCAGACCGAGGCTCCCATCGCGTGGGCCGCCTCGAGTCTGTCGGGGCGGTTTTTCATCTCGCCGCAGTCCGTCACGCCGCCGCCGAACACGCAGCCGGCGAGTCTGGCCTTGGGGAAGCATTCGATCCAGCCCTCCAGGCCGCTCTGCGCGCGCAGCGGGACCTCCTCCTCGTCCTCGGCCGCGGAAGAGAGAAAATAGACGTCGCGGAAGCGATAGTCCGCCACGAAAAGCGGATTGCCGCGGTCAAGCAGCGTCTTCATCTGGCCGCTCATCTCATAGTAATAGATCGGCGTGGCAAAGACGAGCACGTCGGCCTGCTCCATTTTGGGCACGATCTCCTGCATGTCGTCCCCGATCACGCACTTTCCCGTCCGCTGGCAGGCAAAACAGCCCTGGCAGAAGCGGAGGTCTTTTCCGCGCAGCGAGATCAGCTCGACCTCGTTGCCGCTCGCCTCCGCGCCGGCGGCAAAGGTGCGCGCGAGCATCTCGGAATTGCTGTTCTTCCGCGGGCTCGCGGAGAGGATCAACACTTTTTTGCTCATCTGTTTTCTCCTTCTTTTTTCTTCTGCGGCGCGAAATAATGCGCCGCGGCGTATTGATAGTGTTCTTCAAAGCGCGCGATCGCCTCGCGCACGACCTTTTTTGTCGGGAAGAACAGGTCATAGGCATGGAACCAGTCGGGATACACGTCGACCTCGGCCTCCACCCCCGCCTCGCGCAGACGGCGGACATAGTCCACGGTCTCGCAGTAAAACGGCTCGATGTCGCCGACGAAGGTATAACAGGGCGGCAGGCCGCTGTAATCCTCGCGCCGCGCGGGGGCGGCATAGCACGAGACGATGTCGGTGCCGTAGGCCTCGCGCAGATAGCGCTTCCAGGCCTTGCGGTTGCGCCGGGTGTTCCAGTTCGGCGCGTGATTGTCGGCCGAGGAGGGGGTGTCCCGGTCGTCGAGCATCGGGTAGAGCGGCATCTGATAGGCGATGTTCACCTCTCCCCTGTCGTGCGAGAGCATGCACAGCGCCGCGGCCATGCCGCCGCCCGCGCTCTCGCCGCCGACCATGATCTGGTCGTCGCGCACGCCGATCTCCGCGGCATGGTCCCGCAGATAGAGCAGCGCGGCATAGCAGTCATGCAGTGCGGCCGGATAGGGATGCTTTTTCGACAGACGGTAATCCGGCGCGACGAGCACCGCGCCGAATTTGACGACGAGCGAGAGCGCCCGCGTGGCGAAAACGTCCTTTGCCGAGCCGGACTGGTAGCCCCCGCCGTGGATCCACAGCACGCCGGGCACCTTTTCCTCCCGGCTCTCCAGCGGGCGGAGGATCAGCAGGCGGATCGTATGATGGCCGACCGCGATCCTGCGGCGTTCGGTCAAAAACAAGTGTTTTGCCATTCGTCGCTCCTCAGAAGAAAAACCGCTTTTCGAGACCCTGCCGCAGCGCGGGGATCATCCCCGCAATCAACAGGAACAGGCCCGCCGCGCCGAAGGACGTAAGGGAGTAAAGACTCCAGCGGAACATCTCCGTACCGAAGCTGATATGCTCGAAAAACTCCACGAGCACCGTGAAGCCGCCGAGCAGGATCAGAAAGCCGCCGAAGATGAACAGCCTCCCGCCCCGGACGTATTTGAGCAGACAGATCATCGCCGTGGAAAGCACGCAGCTCGCCAGGATGACCGGGAAGGCAAAGCTCAAGAACCAGTGTCCGCCGGTCTTGAGACAGATGTAGAGCACATACAGCGCGATCGCCGCGTGGTCGACCGGGACGAAGACCTCGCCCCGCGGCTCTCGAAACCAGCGCGGCAGCACGGTCAGGATGTAGAACAGCGCGATGCCGAGCACCACATAGCCGCCCCAGCGCAGCGCGCCGTACAGCTTGAAGCAGACCGTCAGCGTGACGAGCACGGCGATAGCGCAGATCACCGTAAAGGCCACCGCGCCGGTCAGGTCCGATTCGCGGTGGGCGCGCGGCAGCGTATCGGGATAGCCGCGCTCCGCCGTCGCCTCCTCCGGGTTCCATACCGGCGTGGCGCAAAGCGGGCAGCGCTCCGTCCCCTCCTGCAGTCTGACGCCGCATTTGACACAGTACATATCCTTATCTCCTGTTGCTTTCGATTTCAACCGCGATCCCCAGCTCGACGAGGCGGGAGAAAAAGCGGCGCTCGAGCTCCGATTCCCGGATCGATCGGATCATGTTGATATAGGTCTTCCCGCCGTAGCTCAAAACCGAGCAGTTGTTGGGATAGCTGCGCTGCGGACCGATGATGAATTCCATGCGCGCGACATAGCTCTGCATGACGTCCGGCAGCGGCAGGCTCGTAATGTTCGAGATGTTCAGGCAGCCGCCGCTCTCGCCGCTTTGGCGATAGACGGCGTCCATCACGAGGTTCTTCAGCGCCGCCGGCGCCAGACGCAGCGCGACGACCTGCTGGGGCTGGACGTTCGCGGCGATCATGCCCGCCATATTCTGGGGCGTGGCATTGGCGCAGAGCTGGTGATACATCGTCCTGCACAGCTCCTCGAGCGTATAATCGCCGTAGCGCGGGTCGGCGCCGATGTTTACGACGAGCGAGAAATTGCGCATCGTCCGGCTGCCGTACAGGCGGCGGAGGTCGACCGGGATCGTGATCTTGACCGGACGCTGGCGGCGGCGCGACCGCTCGGCGTCCTGCATGGCGATGATGCTCTCCGCCATCACGGCCGCGAGCAGCGCCGTGACCGTCACGTGATAGCGGTGTGCCGTATCGAGCAGCGCCTGCGTCTCTACGATGCCGCAGGTCAGCGTCTTGAAGCCCTGCTCGGAGCGCGTGCCATGCAGACGGTAGGACGCCTCCTCGCGCCGGCTCGCGGCGGTCTCGGCGGCGTTTTTCAAAAAGCTGTCCTCCAGCTCCTCCGGCGGAGGAGGCGCGTTCCAGTCGACGATCAGCCCCTCCTTGGGGATCTCAAGGCCGTGCCTGAGCTCGAGATAGCGCGCGACGAGGTTGCAGAGGAAGATGCTGCCGCCGCGCCCGTCGGTCAGCGAGTGGAAAAACTCGACCGCGATGCGGTTTTTATAGTACAGCACGCGCAGACAGTTTTTCTTCAGCTCACGGCTGCTCATAAAGGTCAGCGGGTAGGCATAGTCCTGCCGGACCGTCACGCCCCGCCCGGTCTCCTCGAGATAATACCAGAAAAAGCCCTTGTGCAGCGTCACGAAATAAAACGGAAAGCGCCGGCGCATGTCGTCCGTCGCGCGCTGCAGGATCTCCGGATCGACCGGCTCGCACAAAGTGGCCGAAACGCGAAAGGCGTTGCACCAGTCGCGCCGTGCGATCGCGGGGAAGATCAGCGCGGCCGTGTCCAGCCGGTACCAGTTTTTCTGCATGTTTGTCCTTCCCGTGCGGCTTGTCCCGCCGCGCTTGCTTTTGCTTCTTTTTGCCGAAAAAGGCGGGCGCGCCCCGTCTGGGGTCGATTGCCCCGGGGCGCCAAACAAAGGAAGTATAACATTTTTCTCCTTCCTTCACAAGCCCCCTGTGAGTCCGAAAGGCCGCCCCTCGGTCGAAGGGGCGGCCTTTGCGGAATATTCACGCGGCGGCGTCCAGATCGGAAGCCGCGCCGTATATGTACGTCTCCGCGAGCTCGTCGAGCCGTCCGCTCTCGCGCTCGTCGGCCAGAAAGCCGTTGACGAATTCAAGCAGATCCTCCGAGCCCTGCGCCATCAGCACGCCGAGCTCGCCGTGGGTAAAGGGCTCGTGCAGCAGCGGCGCGGCCAGACGGCTGTCCTGTGCGGCATAATAGCCCGCCTCCAGGATCTCGGTGATCATGACGTCCGCCGCCCCGGAGGCCACCAGGCCGGGGATCTCCTCGTTTACTCTGTGGATGACGAGCGCCGCATGCGGCAGATTCTGCCGCACGAACTGCTCGTTGAGCCCGCCCGGGTTTTCCATCACGACGACCTCCGGCCGGTCGATCGCCTCCAGCGAGGTATATCTGCCCGCATCCGCAGCGCGGCAGAGCACCGTCTTGCCGTTTGCGAGATAGCCCTCGGACATCAGCGCCTGGGCGCGTCTGGCATCCGTGATCGTGATGCCGCTGATGGCAAGGTCGAATTTCTCCGCCTGTGTGTCCTCCATCAGGGTAGGCCACGTGGTGGGCACAAAGCGAAGCTCCACGCCCAGTGCCTCGGCCAGGTCCTTCGCCAGCTCGATATCAAAGCCCCAGTATTCGCCGCTGCCCGGATCGAGGTATGTTATGGGGCGGTAATCCCCCGTCGTGCCGACGAGCAGCACGCCTCTTGCCCGGATCTGCGGTATGCGTTTTTCCCGCTCCTGCGTCGCTGCCGAGATTGTCGTCAGAACAAGCAGCACGGCGGCGCACAGGATCGCGACGAGCGTTCTCTCTCTCTTCATGCCATTACTCCAAGGTATGCGCACGGCGAGCGCGAAAGCGGCGGCTCTTTCCTCCGTGCGGCGATGGGAAAAGTATACAGCATTTTCCGGAAAAGGTAAAGTATGCTATCCCAAAAAGGCGCGGACCGATCGCCCGGTCCGCGCCTTTTTTTGCTCGAATTTTTACAGTGACGCCGCCATGGCCGCGATTCTGTCCAGCACGTCCGGATCGTGGTTGGTAAAGAGCCCGCCGTCCTCCAATCCGAGATAGCCGAGGAAGTCCCCCTCATAGGAAAACCGGGCTCCGACGTCCATGTCCGCGTCGCCGGAGGCGAGAAACATCGCCGCCTTTTTCAGCCGCGCGGGCGCGGCGGGATAGAGCGCGGCGTAAAAGCGGTCGATGACGCACTTGAGCTGGCCGCTGAGGTTGTGATAGTAGATCGGCGAGGCCAGCACGAGCATGTCCGTTTCGCGCAGCTTTTCATAGATCGCCTGCATGTCGTCCTTCTGCGCGCACGTGCCCTGTCCTTTTCCGTGGCAGTATTCGCAGGCAAGGCAGCCGCGGATGTTGAGGCGGCAGACGTCGATGACCGTCACCGTATGCCCCGCGCGCTCGGCCGCGGCGCCAAAGGCGGCGATCATCTTCGCCGTTTCCCCCTGCGGGCGGGGGCTGCCGTTCAAAACGAGAATATCCATCTCCATCAGTCTCCGATCGACAGGGTAAGGCGCACGTCGCCGTGCCCCAGAAGCTCCGCCAGCGCGGCGGCGCTCTTGTCGGTGATATGGCCGAGCCGGGTATAGGCCCAGCTGTTCGAGCCGTAGAAGACCACGATCTGATCGCCGGCGTACAGCACGATATCGCCCGCCGCCGTCGTGGTCTGTACGTCGCTGCGCGGCAGGCTCGCGCCGATCGGCCCCACCTGCTCGAAGCCGCCGTACATCGACATCTCGATCACAAGCGGCGTTTCTTCACACAGCGCGGCGAGCGCCTCCACGGAATCGTTTTCCGCCCAGTCGACCGCGACCGCGGTATCTCCGATCTTCATCTGAATCATCGCTGTTTCCTCCTCGGGTATTTCGTTCTCCTCCCGCTGTGCAGCAGGGAGCGGCGTCGGCTCAGGTAAGGCTGTTGCCGTCACGGCGGACGTCGGCTCTGCGGCGGGTGTCTCGGCTAAGCTGCTCTCCCGTGCCCGGGCTTGGCCGCAGGCGGAAAGCAGCAGCGCCAGGCAGAGCGCGGCGGAGACAGTGATTTTCATTCGTCTTCCGTTCATCTGCTTATTTCAGGTACTCTGAAAAGAACGCGGCAAGTCTGTCAAAGGGGATGGCGCCCTTTTTCCCGCCGTCATAGAGATCGGTGTGCGTCGCGCCGGGGATGATCAGCAGCTCCTTGTTCGCCGTATACTTGCTGCCGCGCACCATGTCGGCGTAGGCGTCCCGCCCGAAGTAGCAGGAGTGGGCCGCGTCGCCGTGCATCACGAGCACCGCGCTGCGGATCTCGTTGGAATAGCGCAGGATGGGCTGATTGATAAAGCTCTCGCAGCCGATCACGTTCCAGCCGCCGTTGGAGTTGAGCGAGCGGGGATGGTAGCCGCGCGGCGTTTTGTAGTAATCATAATAATCCTTGACGAAGAACGGCGCGTCCTCCGGCAGCGGATCGACGACCCCGCCGCCGAGCTTGTATCCGCCGCTCTTCAGATCCTCGAGACGCTGCGCGCACATGGCCGCCTTCTTGGCATAGCGGGCGTCCTCGCTGTCCTCGGAATCGAAATAGCCCTTGGCGTTCACGCGGGTCATGTCGTACATGGTGGAGGCGACCGTCGCCTTGACGCGGGTGTCGAGCGCGGCGGCGTTGAGCGCCATCCCGCCCCAGCCGCAGATACCGATGATGCCGATGCGGTCGGGATCGACCCGATCGTGCAGCGAGAGGAAGTCCACCGCCGCCATGAAGTCCTCGGTATTGAT
>DJYJ01000055.1:0-16566 GCA_002450075.1 Clostridiales bacterium UBA6981 | reverse complement strand
TCGGTATTGATGTCGGGCGAGGCCATATAGCGGGGCGTGCCGCCGCTCTCGCCGGTAAAGGAGGGGTCAAAGGCCAGCGTCAGAAAGCCGCGCCCGGCCATCGTCTGGGCGTAGAGGCCGGAGCACTGCTCCTTGACCGCGCCGAACGGCCCGCAGACCGCGATCGCCGGGAGCTTTCCCTCCGTCCCCTTCGGTACATAGAGATCGCCGGCGAGCGTGATCCCATAGCGGTTTACAAAGCAGACCTTGCTGTGCTCGACAGCCTCGCTTTTGGGGAAGGTCTTATCCCACTCCTGTGTCAGCTTCAGATTCTCGGGTTTGATCATGTTTTTTCCTCCTTACGGGCTTTCCGGATCAGCAGATCGAGCCGGTCGAGCTGCTTTTGCTTTTCGTGAAGCGCGTCCAGCTGCTCGCAGCGGCAGGTGCGCAGACACTGGATCAGCTCCCGGACGTCGCCGGATGCGAGGAGCGCTTCCGCCTGCCGGATACTGTCCTCCGCGCAGCCCGCGTCCTGCATGCATCTGCGCAGCGAGATCCTCTCGTCCACTTTTCCGCCCTCCGTTTTCTTTCTGTGATTTCATGATAACAGATTGCTTTTCCATGCGCAAATAGTTATACTGTATATCATGATATACGTTTTTTGCATTTCGCAGAAAGGAAAATCACGATGGAGATCCGCGCTTTACGCTATTTTCTCGCCGCCGCCCGCGAGGAGAATATGACCCGGGCCGCCGAGCTTCTGCACGTCACCCAGCCGACGCTCTCCCGCACGATACACGCTTTGGAGGAGGAGCTTGGGAAAAAGCTCTTTGTCCGCCACAGCTTCAACATCTCGCTGACGGATGAGGGGCTTTTGCTGCGGGACCGTGCGGAGGATCTTGTCTCCATGGCGGATAAGATCGAGCGGGAATTTCTCTCCCTCGACGACATCAGCGGCGGCGAGCTGTATCTCGGGCTTGCCGAATCGTATCAGATCCGCTATCTCGCGCGGGAGCTGCACACGCTCAAGCGCAGCTATCCCGCGCTGCGCTATCATATCACGAGCGGCGACACCGAGCAGGTCACGGAAAAGCTCGACAAGGGGCTGCTCGACTTCGCCGTGCTGTGCAGCAGCCCGGATGCGGCGAAATATGATTCGCTCCTCTTCCCCGAGGGCGATCTCTGGGGCGTGATCCTGCCCGAGAACGATCCGCTTGCAAAAAAAGAGACCATCACGGTGGATGATCTCTCGGGGCTTCCGCTGTTTACGTCCGAGCAGGGCTGGAACGGCGATATCAAGCTCTGGGCGGGTGAGGCCTTCGACCGGCTTCATCTGGAGGGCTCGTCACGTCTGAGCTACAACGCCTCGCTCTTTGTGCGCGAGGGGCTCGGGTATCAGCTCACCTTCGCCCACCTGGTCAACACCTCCCGCGAGAGCGGGCTGGTATTCCGGCCGCTTTCCCCCGCGCTCCCGGTCAGACTGTATCTGATCTGGAACCGGTATCAGGCCTTCACGCCGATCGCCGAGCGTTTTCTCGCCCAGGTACGCGCGTCCTTTGCCGCGCAGCAGGAGCGGGGCTGATCGGGTCTTTGTCACTTAAGCGCCGCCGCGCGGCAGAAGGCTTTTGCGGTGCGCCCGGCCGGATCCTGAAAATGGCCGCCGGGATTCCACTCGAGCGTGACGGCGTGGTCGGAGCGCAGCAGCGCCTCCATCTCGCGGATACAGTCGCCGACGCGGGCCATGACGGGATTTTTCGTCCGCTCCTCCCTGTCGCCGAGGCTGAGATATACATTTTTGGCATGGATCGGGTTTTCCCGGCAATAGTCGAGCCAGCCGGGGAACCACACCGAGGGCGAGGCCGCCGCGACAGCGTCGAAGAGCTCCGTCCGGCTCGCCGCCCAGAGGGCGAAAAGCCCCGCGAGCGAATAGCCGCCGACGCAGAGCCTCACGTCGTCCCGCAGCCCGAGCCGGACGCGCAGCTCCGGCAGCAGCCGCTCCGTCAGAAAGGCGAGCGTGTCCGCCGCACCGCCGCCAAAAGCGTTCTTTCCGAATACCGGCGGCGCCTCCCAGGGGCTTAAGTCCCGGTTCCAGTCCTTTACCTCGAAGGACGCAAGCACAAAGGGCACGCCGCACTCCCGCATGCTCTCCGGCGGCAGCGTCTCCCCGGCGTCGACCGGCTGGAGGAACACGATCTCCGGCTCCCCGCCGCCGCACAGGCGCACCGTGCGCCCGTCAAGGACATACGATTCTGTTATCATATTCTTCTCAGCTCTTCCCCTCTCAAGCTTTGGATCACGATCACTTGATCAGATTCTCGAGCGTTTCAAACAGGAGCTCGGGCTCGACCGGCTTTGAAAGGTGCGCGTTGAGCCCCGCCTGCATGCTGCGCTGGACGTCCTCGTCAAAGGCGTTGGCCGTCAGCGCGATGATGGGAATGGTTGCGGCGTCCGGCCGGTCCATCGCGCGGATCGCCCGCGTCGCTTCGAGGCCGTCCATCTCCGGCATGCGCATATCCATCAGGACCGCGTCATAAGTTCCTTCTTCATGGCCGGCGAACATCTCGACCGCGATGCGGCCGTTCACCGCCAGATCCACCTCGATCTCGCGCATCGACAGCACCATCGTCATGATCTCGGCATTGATGGCCACGTCCTCGGCCAGCAGCACCCGTCGGCCCTTCAGATCCGTCGTCCGCTCGACGAGCTTCTCGCTCTTGCGGCGAAAGGCCTCGCGGAATTCCTCCATCACGCTGCCGGCAAAAAGAGGCTTTGGCGCAAAGGTGTCGACGCCGGCGGCTCTTGCTTCGTCGGCGATGTCGTCCCAGTTGAACGCCGTGAGGATGATGATCGGCGTTTCGTTTCCAACGACGGAGCGGATCTGTTTCGTCGTCTCGATGCCGTCCATCTCCGGCATGCGCCAGTCGATCAGGATCAGGTCATAGTCCTCTCTCCGGCCGTGGCGGATCCTGACCTTGTCCACGCCCTCCCAGCCGGACTCCGCCGTTTCGCAGCGGACGCCGACCTGAGAGAGAACGATCTCAGCGTGCTCGAGCGCGATACGGTCGTCGTCGATCACGAGGACGCTCATTTCGCGTGGGTCAAGCTCGCCGCCCGCGGCGTCGACGTTCTTTCTGTCCGATTCGCCCAGCGTGACCGTGACGGTAAAGGTCGTGCCAACGCCCTTTTCGCTCTCCACCGCGATGTTGCCGTTCATCAGCTCGACGATGCTTTTGGTGATCGGCATGCCGAGGCCGGTGCTTCCGTAGCGGCTCGTGGAGGAGGAATCCTCCTGGCTGAAGGTGTCGAACACATGGGGCAGAAAGTCGCGGCTGATGCCGATGCCGGTGTCGCTGATAACGAACGTAAGCGTCGCCATCCGGTCATAGCGCGGCCCCTCCTCGATGACAAAGCGCACCGAGCCGCCCTCGGGCGTGAATTTGACCGCGTTGCCCAGGATGTTGATCATCACCTGCTTGAGCTTCATGGCGTCGCCGATGTAATAATCGTCGATCTGCCCTTTGACCTGGCAGTCGTACTGCAGTCCCTTGTCGCGGCACTGGCCGCTGACGATGGTGTTGACCTGTTCAAGCGCCTTGGAGAAGGAGAACTCCTCCTTCTTGATCGTCATGCGGCCGGATTCGATGCGGCTCATGTCCAGGATGTCGTTTATGATCCCCAGCAGATGCTGCGCGGAGGCGCCGATCTTTTCGAGGTATTCCCTGACCTTGTCGCTTGCCGTGGGATCGTTCATGGCGATGTTGTTCAGCCCGATGATCGCGTTCATGGGTGTGCGGATCTCGTGGCTCATGTTGGAGAGGAAGGTCGTCTTTGCCTGGTTGGCGTTCTCCGCCGCGGAGAGCGCGTCCCGGAGGGCTTCCCGGCTCTCGGCCAGCTCCTCCCGCTGCATCTGTTCCCGCGCGAGCGCGCTCTCGATCTCCCGTCTGTACTCCTCCTTTTCGTCCTCCATGACGAAGCTGTGCAGCACGCTGGTCCCCAGCATATAGCCCATGGCGTAGAACGGCATCAGCGGATAGAATACCTGGATCGTGATCAGCACGATCATCGCGATGCCGAACAGTCCGATCGTAAGATGGCGCAGCTTGACGGTGCCCTCCGAGCGGGTCGTGATCCGCAGCGTGTAAACCGACGTGAGCAAAAACATGAAGATCTGGACCGCTAGCGTCGCATAGCGGGCGACCTCTGCGTGATAGCCGCCGTTTTCATCGAACCGGAAAAGGATAGGACAGAAGAAATTAATGACGATCACGATGATCTCTGCGGCAAAGAAGGCGCGTCCCGTGTGATACAGGATCTTTTCCACGACGCTGCCGCCGTCGAGGTAGGAGATGACATACTGTGTCCACAGCATGACGGCGGCCGCCATCGCGGCGAAATGGATCGCGGTGTCCGCATAGAGCACCGCGGTCCAGCCCCTTGACTCAAGCAGGCCCCAGAGAAGGTCGGTCACATAATAGGCCATGACGCCCATCAGGAACAGCCGATAGTTCCGCTCCGTGCGCGTCAGCTCCCCGCTCGACCACAAAATATCCCGGTTGCTGATGAGCAGGATGAGGGATGCCAATATGCCGATGATCGAATATATCATAGCGATCCTCTCTCATTCGTTCCAACTTTTTCCCGCCGCAGGTGAAACCCGTCTTCACCCGCGGCTCTTCCATTTTATGGATTTTATGCCCGGAAAGTTCCGCTTTTTCCCGATTATAATGTATTATTGTAACACGCTCCCGGTCGAAGTTCAATCGTTCCGCAAAAAAGGTGGCACCCCGTTCGCGTAAAAAAGCACAGGAAACGAGAAGCCGCCTATGTTTTGCCCGTCATGGCGCTATTTCCCCGTTTTGTCCCTGCCGTAGAGGAAGGGTCTCGCGATACGGACATTGAAGAACTGGATCAAAGGCCCCATGAAAAAGGCTGTGATGATCGTGCCGACGCCGACCTCGCCCGTGATCCGGCGGAGGGAAAAACCGGCGGCAAGGCACAGCACGGCGCCGACGAGCACGCACACAAGATCCGTGATCACACGGCAGAGTGGAAACGGGATGCGGCTCTGCTTTTCCGACCAGATGAGCGCCACGGCGTCATAGGTGGACACGCCCAGGTCCGCCGTGAAATAGAACGCGGAGGCCAGACACATGATCACCACGGCGACCGCCAGGATCAGAACGCGGACGCCGAGCGCCGGGGCAGGCACGAGCCGCGCCACGCAGGTCTGGGAAAACTCCGCAATATAGCCGAGCAGGAAGAGGTTGATGAGCGTCGCAAGGCCGATCTTGCGCCTGTCGAAGACCAGCGCGAAGGTGAGCAGCAGCAGATTCGCGATCACATACAGCGTGCCGAAATGGATCGGGATCACGGCGTCGAGGCCGCTCATCAGACTTTGAAACGGGTCGACGCCCAGCGCGGCATGCTTGAACATGCCGACGCTCACGCCGCAGATGGCGACGCCCAGCGCGCTCATCAAAATGCGTTTGCCCGGTTGCTGCTTTTTTTCCATTGGGGTCTCCTTCCTGCGCTTCGGATGAAGCGCTTTTTCCGTAGTCATCAGTATACCATGTTCCCGCCCCTCTGAGAAGTCCCGCGCGGCGAAGAATGTGAAGAAGCCGGCTGGGAAATGATCGCTTTTCCCTCATGACACAACAGCTCCCCGGGGCAAATGCCCCGGGGAGCTGTTGTATATTCAGTCGACGCGGTCGCCGTTTCCGTACACCTCGCAGAAGCGCGCGGCGAAGGAGGGCTCCTGTCCGCGGCAGTAGAGGTGGGAGATGTCGCCGACGGCGGAGGCGCGGAACGACGCGACGCCCGGCCGCCGCTCCTCGGTATAGACCGTGGTCACGGAGCTCGGTGCCATGGCAAGAGAATGCCACAGAACCATCGGCGAGACGTTCATGAGCCGGCTCATCAGCACGCAGCTCACGCCGAAGTGGCAGAAAAAGGCCAGCGTATCGCTGCTTTGCCGCTCGACGCGATAGCACAGCCCGTCGCGGACATAGCCGTGTGCAGCGAGGACCCGCTCGAAGGCCGCAATGACGCGGTCATACGCGCCCTTGAGATTCGCCTCGGCAAAGACGGGGTGCTCGTGCCAGTGCTCGCGGTCGAGCAGGATGGGCTCCTTCGCCCAGTCCTGCGGGAGCCAGTCCCAGGGCACGGCGCTGAGCGCGCCCTCTTTATCCGGGCGGCGGACGCCGATCGAAAATTCCCGCAGCCAGTCGCATTCCTTTGCCGTGCGCCCCGCCTTTTGGAGCGTCGGGCGCGCCGTGGCCAGCGCCCGGCCCATCGTGGAAACGTAGTATTCCGCAATGTCCATCGGCGCGATACGCTCGGCAAGCAGCTGTGCCTCGCGCTGTCCTGTCGGTGTCAGACCGTCCACGGCATAGTCGGGATCGCCGTGGCGGATGAACAGAAGTCTCATGTTGTTCTCTCCTTCTGGTTTAGCTGTGGAAAAGGATGCGCTCTGTGAAAACGAATCGTTCAGCCCAGATAATCCCACGCGTTCATGCTTTCCTCCGTCGGCTGCTCCGCGCTTGTGATGCCGGGAACAAACTCGGTCACATAGGTCTCGCCCGATATCCGGTCGACATGGTAGCGAAGCTCGGCGCCGGTGTAGGAGCGGAACAGGACAACGATCTCCTTTTCATCGCTCGAGGCGATTTCCCAGGTAACCGGGTATTCCCCGGCGTTTACGATACTCTCCAGATCGGGATTAGCGTCAAGGCAGTGCTGTCTGACGGCGGAGAGAGCCACCTCGTCCGAAAGCGTTGCTGTCACGCCTCTGTCCACGACAGACAGGGTGTTCAGCATATAGGAAAAGCGTCTGAGAAGTCCCTCGCAGTCCACGGCAAAGCAGTGCTCCGTGACGACGCGGCAGCCGTCAGGCGCCGGGATGACGTAGACGTACTGCAGATGCTCCGACATCTGATCCGTGCCCTTGATCACCTCCGCCGCGATGTGGATGCACTGCCCTGCGCGCTCCAGCTCGCGGTACTCCTGTCTGATGTCATAGTCCTGGGAGAGCGTCGCAATGATCACGTCGGCGACGAGCTCGGCGTTGCCCGTGTCGGATCTCACCTCGATATAATTCTCAGGCGCGTTCGGATCGTCCCAGACCGAGACGAAGCGCTCGCTCTTCGCGTCGCTCTGGCGCACGAAGTTTTCGTAGTCATAGTCCATCTCAAAGCCGAACGCGGCGCTTTTGACATGCTCGTATTGGACCGTCTCCTCCATGCCCTCGAGCATGATGACGTCTTCAAAGCGCTCGCCGTCGGCTCTTGCGGGGAAGGCTTCGGCTTCGGGCTTCGCGGCGGGCGTTTCCGCCGCGGGAGTTGTCTCCTGGGCAGGCGTCTGAGCCTCGGCGGGGGCGGTATTCTGCGCGGCGGGCGCTTTTCCGCATCCGGTGAGCGAAAGCGCGAGCGCCGCGATCAGCATGATCATAACAACTGTCTTTTTCATGTTTTCCTCCAACTGTTTTGTGTGACGGGAATTATATCCACTTTGCGGCAAAAGTGCAAGCAGGGCGCAGGCATTTTATTGAAGATTAAGCCTGAGGGGCGGCTTTGCGGCAAAAACGCTCCCGACCTTTACGGGCCGGGAGCGTCTTTTGTATTCCCGCGCTCAGGCGGCCTTGTCATACGCTGCGCCTGCGAGCGAATCGCTGTTGATGGGGAAGGTGAAATAGGTGTCGGGATACGGCTCGTCCGCGAGGGTGAAGTGCCACCATTCTTCGACAAGCGGCTTGAAGCCGTGCCTGAGCATCACCTCGCGCAGCAGCATGCGGTTGGCGTACTGCTCCTCGGTGATCCCGGTATAGTCGGGATGGCTGAGCTCGCCGAAATAGTCAAAGGTGCCGCCCATGTCGACTTCCTTCTCCGTTGTCATGTCAAAGAGCGTCAGGTCGACGGTGCTGCCGCGGCTGTGGCCGGAGTGCTCGGCAATGTAGCCCTGCGGGAAGAGCACGTCCTTTTCCAGCTCCGGATAGAAATACTCCTTCATGCGGGTGTCCTCCGTGTCGAGCGCCCAGTTCATGAAATGCGTCACGGCCATCTGCGGGCGGTAGGCGTCAAAGATCTTCAGCCGGTAGCCCATGCCCTTGAGCTCGTCGCTCACGTCCTTCAGCGCGGCCGCGGCCTCCGCGGTCAGCATGGCGAGCGGCTCTTCATAGCCGTCGATCCTCTCGCCGACGAAGTTATAGGTGGAGTAATAGCGGATCTCGAGGATCGCGTCCGGCACGGCCTCGCTCAGCAGGACGAAGTCCGAGGGATCGTCCGAGAGGGTCACGTCGCTTGCCGTCTGCGGCTCCTCCGCCGGGGCGGGCGTTTCCTCCGTTGCGGCAGCGTAGCTCCGCTCGTGGTACTGCTCGTCGGCGATGGTGACGCCCTCGGGGTAGATTACGGCAAAGTCGTTCTTCATCGAGATCGGGATATAGCCCTTTGCCGCGTATTCCGCCGACTTGGTCTCCCAATCCTGCTTGCCCCACTCCCGGACGTTGTCGTCGGCCACGACCATATAGGCCTCGGCCCGGTAGGGGTTGCGGCTGTCGATCGTATAGTTCATCATGCTCGTGTCGCTGCCGCTGTTGCCGAAGGCTAGCACAGGGCGCTGTCCGATCTCCCGCTCGACATAGATGGATTTGTTGGCGTTGAGGTTTTTCTGGATAAAGCCGCCGGTCAGGATCATCTCGTCGCCGTTTTCGTATTTGAAATTCAGGTTGGACGGCTCATCCTCGTGGCCGGGCTGCTTCACTTCAAAGTCTGTTCCGATCACATGGTTCGGCGTGACATAGTCCCGGATGGGCGAGTTCGCCACGATCGCGCGGGTCGTCGTGCGCTCGGTGCCGCTGATCACATAGATCGTAAAGCCGTTGTCATAGAGGTACTTCACGACCTCCGCCATGGGAAGATAGAAGTTGTCGATGTAGCGCATGTTGTGGAAGCTCTCGGTCTTCTTCTGCCCGAATTCGACAGCATACCGATAGAACTCCTCCATCGTCATCCCGGCATAGGCCCTGGCGAAGTTCCGCGCGAGGTTCTCATCGGCGAGATAGCCCGGCTTGATCGAAGCCGCGATCTCCTTGAGCTCGTCCGAGACGCGCTCGGGATGGTCGACGAGGCAGTATTCGATGAACATCATCGTATCGTAATAGGTGTAATAGGTCTCGCAGGTCAGCGTCCCGTCCATGTCGAACACGGCGATGCGGTCCCGCGCGGGGATATAATCCGCGCCACCCTCCTCCGTGACGGCCTCGACATAGGCGACAAGGCTGTCTCGCGCCGCGGAATCGGCCGACCAGGACGGCAGAGCCGCCTCGGCGTCGGTCGGCTGCTGCTTTGCGCCGCTGCTCTTTGCGCCGAGGGCGGAGACATACAGGACGACGAGCGCGAGACACAGGATCATCGCGATGATCGCCGCCGTGCGCCATCCGTTTGCACGTTTTGTTTCCATTCGTTTTTCTCCCTTGTATTGCTGTTTCATACGATCGGCAAACGACCGATGCGCATCCAATATACCGCAGATTCAAAAAACAGGCAAGCCGTAAACGGGCGTTTATGCCCGAAAAAGGAAAGATGGCCTGCGCCGCGTCGGGCAGACCATCTTCCGCATTTGATACAGACACTTTCCGCCGGAACATTCGGCCGCCGGCATGCCTGATTTGTTTTTGATCGGATAGCGCAGACCTTCCGCTTCCCGGAGGGATTCATCGCTGCGCCCTTCGCTTTTCTCAGTTCGCCTCTTTGTCGATCGTCTGCTGGTACAGCTCGATCAGATCAGCATTCATCGGGAAGCAGTTGGTGGATGCCGCGTAGAGGAGGAAGCCTTCACGCACGAGGGTGCGCAGGGACTGGGAAAAGAGCTTTTTGTTGTTTTTCATACTGGGTAATTGTTCCTTTCTTGACAGCGCCGGAGCACAGATTTGATTTTGCTTTTGTGTTCGGCGTGAGATAATCGTAAAGCCGATCGACACCGGGTTTTCCGAGCCGTCCTTTATCTCTCTGTCTTGTCCGCATTATAGCTTTTCAACAAAAATAGTCAATAGAAATTATGCACAATTAACAAAAGCGTGGGAAGATTTTTTTCGTTTCCCGGCGTCGGTCAGCAATGCGGAAAGCGCTCCCCCGGCGGCCATGAAAAAGACCGGATCTCGCAGGATTTGCCGGAAAACGGCCAATTTGTGCAATTCATGCTGCTTTTTTCGGCGCTTGCGGCATGCAAGACTGTGCTGACATGGCCCGAAAAGGCGGCGTCTGAGCAGATCCTTAATGAATGATGGCGTTATATAATAAAAAAAACGCCGTCGCGAACAATGCGAAGTTCGCGACGGCGTGGAAAAGGACGTCTGCTACGATCTATTAATACTTCTGGGTAAAATACTCGTAGAAATCACACTTTTCGTCTTCAGACACATCACGGTCAATGAAGTCGCTAAGCTCTTTTTTCATTGCTTCGTACTTTGCCAAATAATCCGATTCTCCGGCAAAAGCAGTATGCAACATGGAGCCATATACACCGCAAGTTATACCGTAATAGCGAGGGCACTTTTCTATGGTAATACGGCAAGACCGTTTATACTCTTCGTCCTTCAGGATTATGCCGTTTTCGCTTCCTTTTTCACCCGGATGAAAGGGCAAATCAATCCACATTGGGATCCCCCCTATCACAGTTTATGTATAGCTGTAAAGATACCACGAAACCATCTTGGTTTTACATTTCATAGCTCGTATTGAACCGAAAATGCTATGTTGATAATACCATTATCTTCAAATGTAGACAAGCTGTGAGAAGATAATTGCCGGGAAAAACTCTCTAAATTTGTGGCACAGTTTGTGGCACAAAAAATAAAAATCCCTGAAATCGTTGAGATTTCAGGGATTATGGAAAAGGTAGGCCATTTTGATACAATTCTACACGTGGGGTGCACCGGTCGAAAAGTGGGGTGCACTTCTTGTTTTGTGGGGTGCATTTGACTACATGGGTAGAATATTATGTTAACCTGACAGGAAGCAAAATTTCCTCGCTTTTACAGTCAGCTGGCTGTCGCATCCCATCAGGCGCTTTGGTATAATAGGAAAAACAAATTAGCCGGTGCTTTACAATAGAAGTTGGCTTTATGGAGCGTGTTGTACAAAAGATAACGACATCAGACTCACTTCCTTGGTACGAATCGATTGTGTCAATCGCAATGTTTTTGAGTCTGAAATTGATACCGTATCGAAGAAAACCGTTGCAGATCAACCACTTCTGCGCTTTGTAAGGTGTGATTATTGCTATCTTACAATCTGGATCCTTCCGCCTAATGCTCAGAGTTAATTTAACCACATCAGCAGCTTCGACATAGTTTTTTACCGACTTATTTTCTGCGCTCTCATGATAGTCTTTGTGGCCGTCGTAGTTTATTAGGGTTAGACAAGAGGGGAACAACACAGGCTGACGGGAGTCAGTTCCAGAACCGTTAACCAATTTGCCATCGTAGAAGATGGGTCTGTCCCAAATTCTGTGTAAACACTGCGAAGCAGTGCAAAATAGAGCCAAAATAATTTAAGGCGGGAGCGGCGCCAGCTGTTGCCGCCTTGTCTACAAAATAACAGCAGTCTGAGGGCATGTCAAGGGCGGAGGCCTTAGCCTCCGTTCATCTCGACCCTTGACATGCCGGTTTGCAGCCGGTCAGTCCGGCATGCGATCCGCGAAGAATACAGCCAGTTGGGCGTGGATCACGCTCCAGTCCTGCCGTCTGCCAGTCCATTTCTTTGTAATATCCATCATGGCAAGGTACAGCATTTTCAGCAGACTGTCATCGGTGGGAAACACGGATTTTGCCTTGGTCACCTTCCGAAGCTGGCGGTTAAAGCCCTCGATGGTATTGGTCGTATAGATCAGGCGGCGAACCTCCTGGGGGTACTTGAAATAGGTGCTGAGATTTGGCCAGTTGTCCCGCCAGGACTGAGAGATTTTGGGGTATTTCTTATCCCAATGTTCGGAAAAGGTATCCAGAGCGTCCAGAGCCGCAGACTCATCCACCGCAGCGTAGACTGCCTTCAAGTCTGCCATGAGCGCCTTTATGTCCTTGTAGGATACATATTTGCTGGAATTCCGGAGCTGATGGATAATACAGTTCTGAACCTCTGTCTTGGGGAACACCGCTTCAATCGCTGCGGAAAACCCAGTCAAATTGTCCGTGCAAGCGATGAAAATGTCCTCAACACCCCGGTTTTTCAAGCTATTGAGTACCGTTGCCCAGAATTTGGCGCTCTCATTTTCACCGACCCACATACCCAGGACGTCTTTCTTGCCGTCCAGATCGATACCAATGGCAATATAGACAGCCTTCTTGACGATCTGTCCCTCGCTGCGCACATGGTAGTGGATGGCATCCAGAAAAACCACCGCGTAGATGGCCTCTAAAGGCCGCTGCTGCCATTCTTTTGCGATAGGCAGGATCTTATCTGTGATTCGGCTTACGGTTGTATCGGACACTTCTACGCCGTAGATATCCTGAATATGTGCTTCAATATCACTCGTGGTCATGCCCTTGGCGTACATGGACAGAATCTTTTCCTCAATATCCTGGCTGATACTGGTCTGGTTCTTCTTCAGGACCTTGGCCTCAAATTCGCCTTTCCGATCACGAGGTACGGACACTTCCACATCGCCAAAGCTGGTCCGCAGTGTTTTGCTGCTGTGACCGTTGCGGCTGTTGTCTGTGTCCTTGTTTTTGTAGTCATACCTGCTGTAGCCCAGTTCATCATCCAGCTCTGCCTCCAGGCCATTTTCCATGAACTCGGCAATGGTTTCCTTGAACAGGCTCTGGATGTCATCCATGCTGCCTATGTTCGCCATCTGCAGCAGTTCTCTGATTTTTTCCCGATGCGCGTTTTCTTCCGGGGTACGATTCTTTCTGGCCATCATAATAATTACCTCCAATGTGGTGCTTCTATTCTACACCACATCAGAGGTTTACACAAATTTTGGGATGGTCTCAATTTGGCCTGCCAGATCCTTATTGGGGAGCATTATACAGATACTTCTGTGCCGTCGTACAGCTTGAATGTAAGTAGGCCGTCGGGGTGGACTAAAACGCTATCGATCACTTCAAGCCATAGCCGCTCATCAAAATACTCCAGCGGCTGATCCAATTCCCGCAGGCGGAACATCATATTCTCGATCGCGTCCGCCTTGACTCGGCGCTCCGCCCGTTTCCGTTTTAAAGTGTTAATCCGCTCTTGGGCTTTATCGTAGTATCGTGAAAATAGGTACCTCTAAACCCCGCTATATTAAGGACAGAGCGTTTTGGGAACTGTATAAAAGCCTACATTTAGATTAACAAGCGTTATAAATTTGTCCGAAAACTCGTTTTGGATTCGAGTTTTCGGACATTTTTATTGTCTTTTTGTTCGGTTTTCATCAAAAAAGTGAGAGGTCTCCTCTCACATAGCCTCAATCAGGGCCTTGATTCCCACCATGTTGATGGCTCTCGTCATGTTGTAGGCAAGGAAACTCAGCCCCAGCTCCGCTGCGGCTTTCTCCTTTCCCTTGCAAAGCAGGAAGTGCGCCCCCCGGTACCACTTCACCGTTCCGAACGGATGCTCCGAAAGGCACATTCGCTGCTTTAGCTTTTGCTTTGAGAAAACCGAGCGTTTCCATGTCCAGAGAATCCACAAAGGCGTCGATCACCCGAGCCGGGTTTTCTGCGTCGATGTGATCCTCCACGCACTCCGGAAGAAAGCTGATCTGTGAGCGGTCTTTCTTTTCCTTGTACTTCATCCTTCCTGCCCCCTTTTCTGCCCTAATTATACCATATCTCTACCTTTTTCGCTCACTTTTCGGACAGTCTGATCAAAGGGGCAGTGGCAAAACGGCCCGAAAAGAAGCAACACCGAGGACTGTGAAAAACAGTATCCTCGGTATTGTTTTTATGGAAAATTTGGTGTCAGTCAAAACAAATTACCGTAAAAAGATTATGGCACATGCAAGCGGAATGTGCAGGGAAAAATTGATGAAGCTTTTGCAGGGTGTGTAATTAAAGTGCGCGGTAAAATAGCTGGCTCTGCTTTCTACGCCATGTTTTTTACTGTTTCCTGTTGAATGTGCACGCTCTCTCCTTTTGGAGCATAAAAAGGAACTTCTGTTTTTCTTTCGTTTTGCTAGATCTCCTTTGTTTTTATAAACTTTGTTTATTCTTATAAATTGCTGCCGTTCCATCCCCAGTGGTAGTGTCAAGGCTGGACCTGTTGGCAAAGTAGCATATAGAGCCTTTTTATGGTATAGACGCAGGAAGGTTACAGCATGACGGGTAGTGTCATCAAATCCCTTATGCTCCCTTATCTCCCAATGCACCAGTTATTCAGCGACGGCGGCGAGAAAGCTTTTTGCGATCTCGTCAATAGCGTCTTCAGCCTGAGGATATTGCCCCACTTTTTCCATAAACCCGTGATTGATACCGCTGTAACAAATAACCTTAACTTCAACTCCGTCTGCCGCCAGACGTTTTGCATATGCCTCTCCCTCCTGTCGGAGATAATCATACTCGGGCAGAATGAAAATTGCCGGGGCAACATTTTTCAGATCATCAGCAAACAGCGGGGCAACATATGGATATTTGATATCATATCTGCCCTGCACATAGGCAGGCTCGACGATCTTGATGCAGCGTTGGATTGGAAGCTCATAAACGCAAAGGTTTAAAATATCTTCTCTATGATGCTGAATATTATAGAAGTCCTCATGCCATGTGTAGTAGTCGGAGGGAGCATTGCAAGGGTTGACACAGGGATAAGCAAGAGCTTGATGACGTATCATCCCTGTGCCGGCATCACGATCGCAAAGCGCGCAGACTGCAGCCAGATTACTCCCGGCAGAATCGCCGGAAACCCCGATCTGCCGCTTATTTACGGCAAATTTACCGCTGTTTTCATAGACATACTTTACTGCGTCGAAACAATCGTAAAAGCCTGACGGAAAAGGGTCCTCCGGTGCAAGACGGTAGTCGACGGAAACGACCACACCCCGAATCTTTTCGGCAATTAACTTGCAAATATTTTCAACATATGCCATCTTTCCGCCAATCCAACCGCCGCCATGGAAATAGACAATGCAGGGCTTCGGGCCTTCCACCTCTGCAAAGGAATATACGCGCAAGGGAACCCTGTTTCCGTCACGACCAATGAAAGAGGTGTGGGCAACGCTGATAAGCGCGTTGGTGATATCAAAGCTCTTCCAGTTCATACATGCGCGCAGCGGCGCAAGATCTGTCAGGTCAATAGTTTCAGGGCCTGGATCCGCACTCAGTTGGTGGAGCATAACGTTCACCCGGGGGTCTATATCCCCTTTGTGACCGAGACCAGGGACTGGCTTGACAATGAAGGGATAGCCGTCCTGAAGGCAGGTCTCACACGAAGCGGAGAGCTCGTGGATACAGTTCTGATATTCTGCGTCATTGTACATCATTTGAAACCCTCCCCAAATGCTGACAGATCAATATGCGACCTTCCACATATAGCGCCGCGTAGCAATCGGATGATTTCTTGTTTCACTGATCGCATGCAAATAAACGTTCTGCAGTAGCGATGAAAAGATGATCGGACAGAAGTACTCATTCACTTTCTCATCGATGCGACCAAGGCCAAGCTCTTCAGCGTCGAGCACGAACAGACGCTGCCCGTAAGTACGCAGAAACTTCATTGCACGGTCATCGACAGGACGTGTACGGCCGGTGGAGAGCAGACATACAATCGGGAGATTCTTATCAACTGTTTCAAAAGGACCGTGCAGCAATTCTCCAAAATTGACAGTAGGGGAATGGATCCACTGCATTTCCATAAGGTTGCAGATTGAAAAGATATAGGCTGCTCCTGTACTCGGTCCGGCGCCCATAACATAGATAAGATCGTCGTCTCGGCACGCTTCGGCAAAGTTTCTCGCTGGTTCAGCGGACAGTTCCTTGGCCTTCCGGTAAATGTCGTCCAGAACATTAAAACCATCCATAAGCTGCGTATAAGAAGAATATCCCTCCGTCTGCTCAAGAATTTCAGCCGCGAGAGCAAGTATCTTACAGCCGTTTCCAGTGAGAATGGGGTTGGCGTCATCAGCAATGCTGAGGTATGGAATAATATAGCTGCTTGCTTCCGTCATAGCGGATTTCTGAAAATAAAGACTGACTGTTGCCGCCCCCAGAGAAGCTGCACGCTTTACCGCCTCGCCAGTTTCTGCAGTACCACGCATGGAGCAAGCAATTACAATGCTTGATGGACCACAAGCCTTGGGCGTTGCATACACAAACTCATTGCTGGTATACATCGCGGTTTTGAGCGTTTTAGATTCATGCTCAAGGAAATACTTTGCGGGGTACTGCGCTGCAAAGGAACCACCACAGCCTACGAAGAATACGCTGTCGATTGGCGTACCAGCAGCCTTTTTCTTTTCCAAAATGTCGGATACAATTTCTTTAATTGTCATGGCAATTCTCCTTTAAAGATACATCACCAGACATCACTACCAGACAGATTATACCATGAATAAAATTTTTTGTAAAGAGAGAAAAAGCAAAAACCTGCCTTGTACATGTAGGGTTTACAATGATGTGTG
>DJYJ01000071.1:59401-87571 GCA_002450075.1 Clostridiales bacterium UBA6981 | reverse complement strand
GGTCGACGGCATCTACGACAAGGATCCGGCGAAGCACCCCGATGCCGTGAAGTTCGACACCATCACCTACGACGAAACCCTCACGAGGCGCCTGGGCGTCATGGACGCCACGGCCTTCGCCCTCGTCAGGGACGCCAACGTGCCCATCATCGTGTGCCGCATGCTCGGAGGCGACATCCTCCGCGCGGTCAAGGGTGAAAAGGTCGGCACTATAGTCTGCAACTAACAAGGAGTTCACCGTGGACATCGATACCATTCTTCTCGATGCCGAAGAGCGCATGGGCAAGGCCGTCGCCTCGCTGGACAAGGATTTTTCGAAACTGCGCACCGGCCGCGCCACCACGGCGCTGGTCGACGGCATCAAGGCCGACTACTACGGCACCCCCACGCCCATCTCCCAGATGGCCTCAGTCACCATCCCCGACAGTCGCAGCATCGCCATCCAGCCTTGGGACAAGAACGGCTTCCAGGCCGTTGAAAAGGCCATCCTCAAGTCGGATCTCGGCCTGACCCCCATCAACGACGGCAAGATCATCCGCATCAACATCCCGCCGCTGACCGAAGAGCGCCGCAAGGAGCTGGTCAAGGTCGGCCGCAAGTACGCCGAGGATGCCAGGATCGCCGTGCGCAACGTGCGCCGCGATGCCAACGACTCGCTGAAGAAGCTCGAGAAGGGCAAGGAGATCTCCGAGGACGAGCGCAAGAAGGCCGAAGAGGACGTACAGGAGCTGACCAACAAGTACGTTGCGGAGATCGACAGGCACTTCCAGGAAAAGGAAAAAGAGATCCTTGCCATCTAGCTGGGCGGTAGTCATGGATATGAACTCCCTGCCCCGGCACGTGGCCATCATTCTGGACGGCAACGGCCGCTGGGCCAGACGCCGCAGTCTTCCCCGCACGGCGGGGCACGCCGTCGGGTCGGAGAATTTCCGCAAGATCGCGACCTACTGCAAGAATATCGGCGTGGAGTATCTGACGGTCTACGCCTTCTCCACCGAGAACTGGAAGCGCCCGGCCGACGAGGTC
Organism: Clostridiales bacterium UBA6981; assembly: GCA_002450075.1. Lineage (GTDB taxonomy): Bacteria > Bacillota > Clostridia > Oscillospirales > Oscillospiraceae > Limivicinus. The sequence goes on along the minus strand of DJYJ01000071.1, from coordinate 86,545 downwards.
AAGACCATCATGCGCCTTTTGAAGAAGTACTTGGGCGAGGCCATCGACACGATGGAGCGCGACCACATCCGCATGAAGGTGCTCGGCAATGTCGAGGGGCTTCCCGCGGAGCTGCGGGAGCTCGTGAAAAAGACCGACGAGATCTCCGCGCGCTACGACGGCTTCCAGGCCAATATCTGTCTCAACTACGGCGGCAGGGACGAGATCGTCCGTGCCGCGATGCGCTATGCCGCGGACGTAAAGGACGGCAAGGCACCGGAGGAGATCGACGAGAGCGCCTTCGGCGGCTATCTCTATTCCGCCGGCATCCCGGACCCGGAGCTGCTGATCCGGCCGGGCGGGGAGGTGCGCATCTCCAATTTCCTCCTCTGGCAGTGCGCTTACAGCGAATTTTATTTCACCGATGTCCTCTGGCCGGACTTTTCGACCGAGGAGCTTGACAAGGCCATCGCGGAATATCACCGCCGCGACCGCCGCTTCGGAAACGTGAAATGACGGTACGGCAACGCCTTGAGGCTCTCGCGGATGAGAGCAACGCCGGTTTTCTCTCGCGCCTGCTGCCGGGCATCGAGCCCGAGACGGTCCTCGGCGTGCGGATGCCGGCGCTCCGCGCGCTGGCAAAGGAGCTGGGAGGAACGGACGAGGCCGCGGCTTTTCTTGCCGCGCTGCCGCACCGCTGTCTCGACGAGAACAACCTGCACGCGCTGCTGATCAACGGTCTTGCCGGCTATGAGGACGCGCTCGCCGCCATCGACGCCTTTTTGCCGTATGTCGACAACTGGGCGACCTGCGACGCGCTCCGCCCCAAAGCGGTGAAGAAACAGCTTGCGGACTTCCGCGGGCGCATCGACGGCTATCTCGCCTCCGCCGCGCCGTATACCGTGCGCTTCGGCATCGAGATGCTGATGTGCCATTATCTGGACGCGGCCTTTTCCGCCGGGCAGAACGAGCAGGTCGCGTCGATCCGCTCGGAGCATTATTACATCCGCATGATGCAGGCCTGGTATTTTGCCACCGCGCTTGCAAAGCAGTGGGACGCGACGGTGCCGCTGCTCGAGCAGCGCCGCCTTGAGAGCTGGACCCACGCCAAAACGATCCGGAAGGCGATCGAGAGCTATCGCATCAGCGATGAGAGAAAGGCGTATTTGCGTACGCTGAAATAAAAAGAGGTCAAAGCAATGACAAAAGCGATTTCTATCCTCGGCTGCACCGGCTCGATCGGCCGGCAGACCGCCGCTGTGGCGGAGCATCTGGGACTCCGCGTTTCCGCGCTCAGCGCGCAGCGGAAGATCGACCTGCTCGAGGAGCAGACAAGAAAATTCCGCCCCTCCTTCGTCGCAGTCTATGACGAGGAGGCGGCGAAGCGCTTTAAAATTGCCGTCGCCGATATGGACGTGCGCGTGGGAACAGGTCTTGAAGGACTGATCGAGGCCGCGTCGCTCGAAGAGAGCGACTGCGTCGTCACCGCTGTCTCCGGCGCGATCGGGCTCAAGCCGACGCTCGAGGCGATCGCACGCAAAAAGCGCATCGCCCTCGCCAACAAGGAGACGCTGGTCTGCGCCGGCAGTCTCGTCATGGCGGCGGCGAAGGAGCACGGCGCCGAGATCGTGCCCGTCGACAGCGAGCATTCCGCCATCTTCCAGTGCCTGATGGGACGGGAAAAGGGCGAGCTGAAAAAGATCCTGCTCACCGGCTCGGGCGGCCCGTTCCGCGGAAGGCCGCGGGAGGAGCTGGAAAACGTCACGCCCGCCCAGGCGGTCAGCCATCCGAACTGGAGCATGGGCGCGAAGATCTCGGTCGACAGCGCGACGATGATGAACAAGGGGCTCGAGTTTATCGAGGCCATGCACCTCTTCTCCGTCACGCCGGATGACATCCAGGTGGTAATCCACCCCCAGAGCATCATACATTCTATGGTGGAGCTCGTTGACGGCACGGTCATCGCGCAGCTCGGCGTGGCCGACATGGGGCTGCCGATCCAGCTGGCGCTGACCTATCCGCAGCGCTGCGAGAGCATGTTCGAGCATCTCGATTTCTACCATCTGAAGGACCTGAGCTTTGAGGCGCCGGACTATGAAAAGACGCCGTGCCTGAAGCTCGCGATGGACTGCGCCCGCGCCGGCGGCATCGCCCCCTGCGTGATGAGCGCTGCCAACGAGGTGGCCGTGCATATGTTCCTGCGCGGCTCTCTCGGCTATAACCGCATCTACGACGCGGCGGCAGCCGCAGTCGACCATTTCGGGAACGTGAAGGATCCCAATCTTGAAACCATCCTGGCGGCAGACAAGGCCGCGCGTGACTTTGTAACGGAGAATTTTTCGTAAATGAGCATTTTATACATCGCGATCGCGATCCTGATCTTCGGTCTCCTCATCGCCGTGCATGAGCTGGGTCACTTTACCGCGGCCAAGGCCTGCGGCGTCAAGGTGAACGAGTTTTCGGTCGGCATGGGTCCGGCGATCTTCAAAAAGCAAAAGGGCGAGACACTCTATGCCCTGCGGTGCATCCCCTTCGGAGGCTACTGCGCCATGGAGGGGGAGGACGGCGACTCTGACGACGCGCGTGCCTTTACCAACCAGAAGGTGTGGAAGCGGCTCCTTATCCTCGCCGCGGGGTCGTTCATGAACTTCCTGACCGGGCTCGTGATCGTGCTGATCCTTTTCGCAAACGCCGGCGGCTTCCGCGCCCCGGTGATCGACTCGTTCATGGACGGCTGCCCGTATGAGAGCGCCGACGGCTTTCAGGCCGGAGACCGCATCCGCAGCATCGACGGCAGGCGCGTCTGGCAGTATTACGATGTGGCCGATCTCCTTGCCCGGGGGGGCGAGGAGCACGACGTCGTCGTCATCCGCGACGGCAGGCGCGTAAAGCTGGACGATTATCACCTTGTCCCCGTTGAATACGAGGGGCAGGCCAATAAAATGTACGGCTTTTATTTCGGCACCGACGCGCCGACCTTTGCCAACAAGCTGCGCTATTCCTGGGCCACGACGATGGAGTTCGTGCGGATGGTCTGGGACGCGCTGCGCCAGCTCGTCGGCGGCAAGGTCTCGGTCAACGACCTCTCCGGCCCGGTCGGCATCGTCGACATGATGGCCGAGACGGGCGAGCAGGCCGAGAGCGTATCCGACGGACTTTACAACATCTTCTATCTCGGCGCGTTCATCGCGGTGAACCTCGCGGTGATGAACATGCTGCCGATCCCGGCGCTGGACGGCGGGCGCGTGTTCCTGCTGCTCATCACGGCGCTGATCGAGGCGGTCACGCGCAAAAAGCTCGATCCGAAGTACGAGGGCTATATCCACGCCGCGGGCATGATCCTGCTGCTTGGCTTGATGGCCTATGTGATGTTCCACGATATTTTCAGGATAGTGACAAAGACATGAAGAGAGAAAACACCAAACAGATCACCGTCGGCTCCGTCGCCGTGGGCGGCGGCGCACCCGTAAGCGTCCAGTCGATGTGCAACACCAAGACCTGGGACGTAGAGGCCACGGTCAGCCAGATCCTCGCCTTTGAGGAGGCAGGCTGCGATATCGTGCGCGTGGCGATCCCCGACATGCGCGCGGCCGAAGCTATCAGCTCCATAAAGGAGCGCATCCACATCCCGCTCGTGGGAGACATCCATTTCGACTATCGTCTGGCGCTCGAGGCGGCGGCGCGCGGCATCGACAAGATCCGCATCAACCCCGGCAACATCGGCGGCGAGGAAAACGTCAGGGCTGTGGCCGAGGCCTGCCGCGCGCGCCATATCCCGATCCGCATCGGCGTGAATGCGGGAAGTCTCGAAAAGCGGCTGCTGGAAAAATACGGCCATCCCTGCCCGGAGGCGCTCGTCGAGAGCGCCCGGGGGCATATCGCGCTTTTGAACAAATATGATTTCGACGACATCTGCCTGTCGCTCAAATCCTCGTCCGTGCCGCTCACGATCGCAAGCTACCGCGCCGCGGCCGAGGCCTTTCCCTATCCGCTGCACCTCGGCGTGACCGAGACCGGCACGCTCTTCAACGGCACGATCCAGTCCGCCGTCGGCATCGGCACGCTGCTTTCTGAGGGCATCGGCGACACGATCCGCGTCTCGCTGACCGCCGACCCGATCGAGGAGGTCCGCGCCGGTATCGCGATCTTAAAGGCGGCGGGCGTGCGCACGGGCGGCGTCAAGTTCGTCTCCTGCCCGACCTGCGGCCGGACGGAGATCGACCTCATCTCGCTTGCCCAGCGTGTCGAACAGGCCGTGGGACACATCGACCGGGATATCACCGTGGCCGTCATGGGCTGCGTCGTCAACGGCCCCGGCGAGGCGCGCGAGGCCGATTACGGCATCGCCGGCGGCAAGGACAAGGGCATATTGTTCCGTAAAGGGCAGCTTCTGGGCACCTATGCCTATGATGAGCTGTTCGATGCGCTGCTCGCGCTCATCGAGGAGGACGGCAGGGCATGAGCGGGCACACGTCCTTTCTGACGATCTTCCCCGGCTGCGCGGACCTCAAGGACTGCTGCGGCGGTCTCGGCGAGGCGTACGTTACCGACGTCGCGATCGACGAGGAGGAGCGCACACTTTCGATCTGCGCGCACTTTGCCGCGATGCCCTCGATGGGGGACATCGCCCGTCTCACCGAGCGGATCCGCCACGACTATATCCTCTCCGAGGTGTCGATCGTGCCGGAGTACCCGCGCCCGAAGCTGGCGACCTCGCCGGCCGTGAGCGCCGCGTCCCGCCCAGGCGAGGCGCCGAAGGGCGACGTGATCTTCGGCAAGGCCATCAAGGCCAAGCCTATTGAGATGCGCACGCTCAGCATGGACTCCGGCAAGGTCACGGTCGAGGGAGACGTCATCGCCGTCACGAGCCGCACGGTCAAAAACGGCGGCGCGGTGCTGTGCTTTGACATCACCGACCGCACCGGCTCGATCCGCGTGAGCAAATTCCTGCGCTCGGACGACGACAAGTCCGTCATCGACGCCGTCGAGGTCGGCAAGCACCTGTTCGTCCAGGGCGAGGTCATCTTCAGCAAATACGACGACGATATCGTCATCGATCCCCGCAACATCATGAAGGGGAAGAAATACATACGCCCCGACGAGGCGGAGGAGAAACGCGTCGAGCTGCACATGCACACGCGCTTTTCCGCCCTCGACGCGCTGACCGATCCCGAGGCGATCGTCGCGCGCGCCGAATACTGGGGCATGCCCGCCATCGCCGTGACGGACCACGGCGTGGCGCAGGCCTTCCCGGATATGTGGAAGGCCGGAAAGAAGCACAACGTCAAGATCATTTACGGCGTCGAGTGCTATTTCCTCAACGACATGGACGGCAACAGCGCCGTCATCGGCAAGAGCAAGCTGCCGCTCGACACGGAATTTGTCGCCTTTGATATCGAGACCACCGGTCTCAACGCCGCAAACGACCGTATGACCGAGATCGGCGCGGTGATCTTCTCCGGCGGCGAGATCATCCGTGAGTTCAACACCTTTGTCGATCCGCAGATGCCCATTCCCGCCGACATCACGGAGCTGACCGGCATCCGCTCGAGCGACGTGCAGGGCGCGCCGCTCGAGGACGAGGCGCTGCGGATGTTCATGGACTTTGTCGGAGAGAGGCCGATCATCGCGCACAACGCCCACTTCGACGTCGGCTTCATGAGCGCGACGGCCAGACGGCACAACATCCGCTTTACGCCGGTGTTCCTTGACACGCTCGCGCTCTCCCAGGCGCTGTGCCCGGAGCTCAAGCGCTTCAAGCTCGACATCGTGTCGAACCATCTGAACCTGCCGAAGTTCAACCATCACCGCGCCTCGGACGACGCGATGGTCGTCGCGCGCATCATGGGCAAATTCCTGCCCATGCTGGCCGCCCAGGGGGCGAAGACCGTGGACGACATCGAGACGGTCTATCACTCGCTGCGGCGCACGGATGTGGCCAAGACCTATCACATGATCCTGCTGGTTTTGAACCGCAAGGGTCTGAAGAATCTCTACGAGATGATCTCGCAGAGCTATCTGAAGTATTTCCACCGCGTCCCCACGATCCCGAAGAGCCTGCTGATCGGCCACCGCGAGGGCATCCTCGTCGGCTCGGCCTGCGGCATGGGCGAGCTGTACGGCGCCGTCATGAAGGGCGCGAGCGACAAGGAGCTGGAAAAGATCGCGTCGTTTTACGACTATCTGGAGATCCAGCCGATCTGCAACAACGGCTTTCTGGTGGAAAACGGCGTGGTCAAGGACGAGACCGTGCTGCAGGACTATAACCGCACAATCCTGAACCTGGGCAAGAAGCTCGGCAAGATGGTCATCGCGGCGAGCGACGTCCATTTCCTCGACCCCGAGGACGAGCAGTATCGAAAGATCCTCCAGGCGGCCAAGAAGTTCTCGGATGCCGACCGCGACTGCCCGATCTATTTCCGCACGACCAACGAGATGCTGGCGGAATTCGCCTACCTCGGCAAGGAGACCGCGCGCGAGGTCGTCATCACGAATACCCGCGCCATCGCCGACATGGTCGAGCCGATCGAGCTGCTGCCCAAGGACCTCTTTCCCCCGAAGATCGAGCACTCGGCTGAACAGCTCAAGGAGCTTGTCTATGACAAGATGCACCGCATCTACGGCGAGACCCCTCCCGCCATCGTGCAGGAGCGCGTGGACACCGAGCTCAACACCATCCTCTCGCACCACTATGACGTCATTTACATGAGCGCCCAGAAGCTCGTGCAGAACTCCCTCGAGCACGGCTACCTCGTCGGCAGCCGGGGCAGCGTCGGCTCGTCGATCGTGGCCTACATGTCCGGCATCACGGAGGTCAACTCCCTCCCGCCGCACTATGTCTGCCCCAAGTGCTGCCACAGCGAATTCATCGACGACGGCAGCTTCGGCTGCGGCGCCGACATGCCGGAAAAGGACTGCCCGGAATGCGGCACGCGCATGCGCCGCGACGGCTTCAACATCCCCTTCGAGACCTTCCTCGGTTTCCCGGGCAATGAAAAAACGCCCGATATCGACCTGAACTTCTCGGGCGAATACCAGGCGAAGGCGCACAAATACACCGAGGTGCTCTTCGGCTCGGACCATGTGTTCCGCGCCGGCACGATCGGCACGCTCGCGGAAAAGACGGCCTTCGGCTATGTCAAAAAATATCTCGAGGAGCGCGGCATCCAGACCACCAAGGCCGAGGAAAACCGGCTGACGCTCGGCCTTGTCGGCATCAAGCGCACGACCGGCCAGCACCCCGGCGGCCTCGTCGTCATCCCGCAGGATATGGACGTGACGGACTTCTGCCCCGTCCAGCACCCGGCTGACGACCCCAACAGCGACATCATCACGACGCACTTTGAATACCACTGCATGGAGGCCAACCTCCTGAAGCTCGACGAGCTGGGGCACGATGACCCGACGATGATCCGCGTGATGGAGGATATGACCGGCGTCGACGCCAAGGAGATCTCTCTCTCCGACCCGGAGACCATGTCGATCTTCACCTCGCCGGAGGTGCTGGGGCTTCCCGACGACGACCCGATCATCGGCCAGACCGGCTCGATCGGCGTGCCGGAGTTCGGAACGCCCTTCACCCGCCAGATGCTCGTCGATACCCAGCCCCGCGCCTTTGATACGCTGGTGCGGCTCTCCGGCTTTTCCCACGGCACCGACGTGTGGGCGGGCAACATCCATGATCTGATCGTAAACGGCGTGGCCGATGTCAACCAGGCCATCGGCTGCCGCGACGACATCATGATCTATCTGATCCAGAAGGGGATGCAGCCCGCGCTGGCCTTCAAGACGATGGAGGCCGTGCGTAAGGGCAAGGTCAAGAAGAGCGGCGATTTCCCCGGCGACGCCGAGCAGCAGATGCGCGACATGGGCGTGCCGGACTGGTGGATCGAATCGGCGCGCAAGATCGCCTATCTCTTCCCCAAGGCGCACGCCGTGGCCTATGTCATGATGGCCTTCCGCATCGCCTGGTTCAAGGTGCACGAGCCGCTGGCGTTCTACTCGGCTTATTTCTACCGGCGCAGCCAGAAGGGCGGCTTTGACGCGGCGATGATGTGCGGCGGGACCGACGCGGTGCGCCGCAAGATCAACGACTTCAAGCGCAAGGCCGACCGCACCGCCAACGAGGACGATCTGCTCGTCACGCTCGAGGCGGTGTACGAGTTCAACATGCGCGGCTTTTCCTTCCTGCCCATCGACCTGTACCATTCCGACGCGGCGAAGTTCCTTATCGAGGACGGCGCGCTGCGCCCGCCCTTTGTGGCGATCTCGGGTCTCGGCGAGACGGCGGCGGAGGATCTCGCGCGCTGCGGCAAGAGCGGCAAGCAATATATCTCCATCCAGGATCTCAGCAATGACTGCCCCAAGGTCAGCCAGACGCACCTGGACGTGCTCAAAAGTCTGGGCGCGCTCGGCGACATGCCGGACTCAAACCAGATCAATCTGTTTGATATGTGAAAAAATGCTGTGAAAACAATCGTTTTCACAGCATTTTTATCTAGAAACTAGAAACTAGAATCTACACCCGCAGGGCGTCCAGCACCGCGTCCACGTCCGCCCCTGTCGTCCGCCACGAGGCGCACAGGCGGATCACCGCGCTCCCGTCCGGCAGGCGCTGCCAGATCTCATAGCCGATCTTTCCCTGCAGCTTTTGCAGCTGGCCGGGCGTGAGAACGGGGAACTGCTGGTTGCTGCCGCTCTCGGGACAAAAGACGACGCCCATCGCCCGCAGCCCCTCCCGCAGCGCGAGCGCGCAGTCCGTGCCCTGCTTCCCGAGACGGAAATACAGACCGTCGGTAAAGAGGGCGTCAAACTGCAGCCCCAGAAGATAGCCCTTCGCCAGCAGCGCGCCGCGCTGCTTGTGCGCGGTAAAGAAATGCTTTTGCGCGCCGCGGAAGACCACAGCCTCGCCAAGGAGCGCGCCGCACTTTGTCCCGCCGATGTAAAAAACGTCGCAGACCTCGCCGAGGAGACGCAAGGTCACGTCCGTCTCCGGCGAGGCGAGCGCATAGGCAAGCCGCGCGCCGTCCACAAAGAGCTGCAGCGCATATTCGTCGCAGATCGCGCGGATCTCCCGCAGCGCCGCGGCGCTGTACAGCCCGCCGTATTCCGTCGGGTGCGAGAGATAGACCGCGCCGGGCTGCACCATGTGGGGAAAGGTCTCGTCGGCATAGAAGCCGCGCAGATAGTCCCGCAGCGTCTCCGGCTCGATCCGGCCGTACTCATCCGCCGCGACGGTCAGCACCTTATGCCCTGTGGCCTCCACTGCCCCGGACTCGTGTACGGCGATGTGTCCGCTCGCGGCGCTGACCACGCCCTCCCAGGGACGCAGGATCGCGGAGAGGACGGTCGCGTTCGTCTGGGTCCCGCCGACGAGAAAATAAACGTCGGCGTCCGGATTCTCGACCGCGGCGCGGATCTTCTCTTTTGCACGCGCCGAGATCACGTCGAGCCCGTAGGTCGCGTGCTGGCTTTCGTTGGCCGCCGTGAGCGCCGCGAGGATCTCCGGCGCGCAGCCGCAGTTGTAGTCACAGGAAAAGTCGATCATGTTCCGTCGCCTCCGTGAAAAACGATACACGTATCATATGTCAGGATGAATAAAAAGTCAATTATTGCGCGTGAGAGGGGAATGTGCTATTCTGTTTTCAAGAGCACAACGAAAAACAAACGAAAGGATAGGAAAACGATATGGCAAAGAAAGTCGGAACGCTTATCAAGGAAGCGCGCACGGCCGCGGGTCTGAGCCAGGAGCAGCTGGCGCGCAAGATCAAGGGACTGTCCGCGGGCGAGCTCGCCAAGGCCGAGAGCGGCGAGACCGAGCTGACCCAGGCGCTGCTCAAGGAGATCGCCAAGGCCACCGGCGTGACGCAGACCTCGCTCTTAAGCGCGGCCAAGACCACCACGGCCAAGAAGACGACCGCCGCTTCCAAGACCGCGGCGGCGAAAAAGACGACAACAGCCAAGACGACCGCCTCCAAGACGACGACAGCCAAGAAGACGTCGACCGCGAAGAAGACGACGGCGAAGGACGCCGACACGCTCACGGCGGCGGAGAAAAAGCTGCTCGATGCCTATCGCGCCGCCTCGTCCGACGCGAAGAAGAATGCGCTGAAGATCCTCAAGGGCGAGGATCTCGACATGGCCGAGATCATGAAGCTCTTAAAGCTCGACAGCAAGCTTGAAAGCCTCGGCGGCGGCGGGATCCTCGGCGGGCTGAAGGAAGGCCTGCTCGACGGCCTGCTCGGGAAAAAATAAACAGCAAAGAAACCACCCTTTCAGATGAAAGGGTGGATTTTTCTATCAGGAAAAGATGCGCGCGATCTCCTTTGCCGTCAGCGCGTCGAGCGCGGCAAAGTCCATATACGGCCGGTAAACCGCCTCAAGCTCGTCGTGCAGCGCCTTGGCCTCGCGCAGCGTCTCACAGCCCGCGCTCAGATAGCGCGCGCCCTCGCGCCGCGCCGCCCGCACGGCGCGGCGCCGCTCCTTGACCGCCGCCATGTCGCCGCACAGCCGGTCGAGTGGAATGCGCCGGACATGTTCATAGGACGAGAGCGGCATCGCACGCACGAACGCGGCCGATGCATCCGGCAGGACAAGCGCGTCCGGCGTCACGCCGTCGGCGGGGGAGAGGCAGAGAATGACCCTGTGCCCGCGGGCAAGCGCCGCTTCACATGCCGCGCCGAGCGCCCCGGCGGCGAGAGCGCAGCCGTCCTCACAGAGATAGACAAGTTTACATAATTCATAACTGCTGCGATCCTCCAGCACGCCCTCACAGCTGACCGCGCCGGCAAAACGGCGACGAAGACGGGGCGACTCGCCGGCAGGTAGCCGCTCGACGAGCGCGCAGAGCGCCGCCCCGGCGCGAAGCACTTCCTTTTCTCCGAGCTCCTGCGGGGCAAGAGCGGACTCCGTGCTCTTCGCTGCGGCGAGCAGGGCGTAGGCCTGTGTGTATTTTTCCTTATACGCGGCGGTAAGGGCGCGCGCACGGTCCGTGTCCGCGGAGGAGAGCGGTGTGCGGCAAAATGTACCAAGGTTAACATAATCACTATCCACGCCGAAAATCCCCGGCTCGGCGACATGCGGCGCCGTGCCGTCGCACCAGCCCATGTGCAGAGCGGGCAGGTATACGCCGTCGAGCGACGCCGGATCACCCGAGCAGCGGACGTATTCCACATCCATCCCGCGCCTGACTGCCTCCCGGCCGATCGCGCGCATAAAGCCGGATTTACCCGTGCCCGGCCCGCCCTTGACGATGTGCAGATAGTCGCCCTCTCCCCGGCAGAAGCCGTCATAGAGGGAGAGAAAGCCGGACGCGGTGTTCGCCCCGAGAAAATAGCTTGTTTCCATCCAATACCCCCATTCCCGCGATCGCTCGTTCGATCACTGTATCTAGTATATCCACAAAGCGGCGCGATTGACACCGAATCGCGCCGCGGGTATAATGACGAAAAAAAGCAACGGAGAGGGAACATGTTCAAGTTTATCCTGTTCGATTTTGACGGGACGCTCTACGATACGGTCGAGGGCATCGAAAAAAGCGCGCAGTACGCGCTCCATAAGCTCGGCATTTCTGCCGAACTCGAAGAGCTGCGCTGCTTTGCCGGCCCGCCGCTGGTGGACAAATTCATGGAGATGTACGGCTTTTCGCACGAAAAGGCGTGGGAGGCGCGCGGCCTTTTTCAGGAGCGCTATATCCCCATCGGCGTGTATGAAAGCCGCCCCTTTCCCGGGATGAAGGACTTTCTTTCCGCGCTGAAGGCAAGAGGGCTGACGCTCGCTGTCGCGACGTCCAAGCCGCTGGAGCTCGCGGAGCAGCTGCTTCAAAGCGCAGGGATGCGGGAACTGTTCACGGTCGTTCACGGCAGCACGCTTGGCGGGAACAACAACTCGAAGCAGGCGGTCGTCGAGAGCGTGATCGCCGCCCTCGGCGCGAAAAAAGAGGACTGCGTCCTCATCGGCGACACCAGGTACGACGTGGCCGGCGCGCATGCGGCGGGCATCGCGTGCATCGGCGTGCGCTATGGCTATGCCGCGCCCGGAGAGCTGGAGGCGGCAGGCGCCGACGCGATCGCGGAGGACCTCGGCGAGCTTGAAAAAATGTTGACAGAGCGCGAGGTTTTGATATAATTGAAATACAAAAAAACGACTGCGGCTGAGCCTTCCTCTCCCGCAGTACGACTATATTAGGGGGTAATTCCGATGGATTTTTCCGAACTGTACGCCAGCCGGATCATCGGCGAAGGGCTGACCTTTGACGATGTGCTGCTTGTCCCCGCAGAGAGCGACGTGCTCCCCGCCGACGTCGATCTTTCCACCTATCTGACGAACAAGGTCAGATTGAACATCCCCGTCATGAGCGCCGCCATGGACACCGTTACCGAGTACCGCATGGCCATCGCCATCGCGCGCGAGGGCGGCATCGGCGTCATCCACAAGAACATGTCGATCGACATGCAGGCCGAGCAGGTCGATCTGGTCAAGCGCTCGGAAAACGGCGTCATCACCAATCCCTTCTCGCTGACGCCGGACAAAACGCTCGGCGACGCCGAGGCGCTGATGGCGAAATACCGCATTTCCGGCGTCCCGGTCGTGGACGAGGAGGAAAAGCTCGTCGGTATCATCACCAACCGCGACATGAAGTTTGAAAAGGATCTGGGCCGTAAGATCGCCGAGGTCATGACGAGCAAGGGCCTCGTCACCGGCCAGATCGGCACGACACTGGAGGAGGCCAAGGAGATCCTGCGCCACCACCGCATCGAGAAGCTGCCGATCGTCGACAAGGAAAACCACCTCCGCGGCCTCATCACGATCAAGGACATCGAAAAGGTCATGAAGTACCCCAACTCCGCCAAGGACGGCGCGGGCAGGCTTCTCTGCGCCGCGGCCATCGGCGTGACCAACGACATCCTCGACCGCACCGGCGCGCTGCTTGACGCGGGCGTGGACGTGCTCGTGCTCGACAGCGCCCACGGCCACAGCGCCAACATCATGCGCTGCGTGCGACTGGTCAAGGAGAAGTATCCCGACGCGCAGCTCGTGGCGGGCAATGTTGCCACGCCCGAGGCCACAGAGGCGCTGATCAAGGCGGGTGCCGACTGCGTCAAGGTCGGCATCGGCCCCGGCTCGATCTGCACGACGCGCGTCGTCGCGGGCATCGGCGTCCCGCAGATCACGGCGATCCTGCGCTGCGCCGAGATGGGCGACCGTTACGGTATCCCCGTGATTGCCGACGGCGGCATCAAGTACTCCGGCGACATCACCAAGGCGATCGCCGCGGGCGGCCGCGTGGTCATGATGGGCTCGATGCTGGCGGGCTGCGAAGAGGCGCCCGGCGATACCGAGGTGTTCCAGGGACGCCAGTTCAAGGTCTACCGCGGTATGGGCAGCATCGGCGCGATGCAGCGCGGCTCGAAGGACCGCTATTTCCAGCAGAACAACAAAAAGCTCGTCCCCGAGGGCGTCGAGGGCCGCGTCCCGTTCCGCGGACCGGTCAGCGAGACCGTGTTCCAGATGATGGGCGGCCTGCGCTCCGGTATGGGCTATTGCGGCGCGCACAATATCGAGGAGCTGCGCACGAAGAGCCAGTTCGTCCGCATCACGAGCGCCGGCTTGAAGGAAAGCCACCCGCACGACATCTACATCACCAAGGAAGCGCCCAACTATACGATGAATCCGTAAAAGGAAAAGGACCGTGTTTTTGCACGGTCCTTTTTGTCACACAGCGAAGGGAGAGGGTATACATGAATGAAAACGATCCCTGCTATGCCGCCTATGTACAGATCCTGCGCGAGGAGCTCGTCCCTGCCATGGGCTGCACCGAACCGATCGCCATCGCTTATGCCGCCGCCAAAGCGCGGCAGGTGCTCGGCGCGCTGCCGGAGCGGATGGAGGTCGCCGTCAGCGGCAACATCATAAAAAACGTCAAAAGCGTCGTCGTGCCGAATACACGCGGCATGAAGGGAATCGAGGCCGCTGCGGCCGCGGGCGCCGCGAGGGGAGACGCGGACGCCGAGCTGGAGGTGCTCGCCCGTCTGACGGCGGAGGACGCCGCCGCGGTCGGGGCGTATCTGGAGAGGACGCCGATCACGGTCCGGCACGCCGACACGCCGCATATCTTTGACATCGACCTCACGGCGTATGCCGGCGAGGACAGCGCCGCGGTGCGCATCACGGACTATCACACCAACATCGTCTCGATCCGCCGAAACGGCGAGACGCTGCTGGAAAAGGAGCAGGACGCGGGGGGAGAAGAGTCGCTCACAGACCGGAGCTGCATGAGCGTGGAGAAGATCGTGGACTTTGCAGACAGCGTCTCGCCGGAGGACGTGCGCGAGATCCTCATGCGGCAGATCGCCTATAACATGGCCATCGCGGAGGAGGGCCTGCGCGGCAGGTACGGCGCGAACATCGGCAGAACGCTGCTGCACGGGCATGAGAACGACCTGGGCTACCAGCTGCGGGCCTGGGCGGCGGCGGGCAGCGACGCACGGATGAACGGCTGCGAGCTGCCGGTCATCATCAACTCCGGCAGCGGCAACCAGGGTATCACGACCTCGGTGCCCGTGATCGTATTTGCCCGGGAGCGGGGCGCGAGCGAGGAGGAGCTGCTGCGCGCGCTCACGGTGTCGAACCTGGTGACGATCCATCTGAAAACCGGCATCGGGCGCCTTTCAGCCTATTGCGGCGCGGTCAGCGCCGGGGCGGGCGCGGCCTCCGGCATCGCCTATCTTCAGGGCGGCCGCTTCGAGACGATCGCGCATGTGATCGTCAACACCGTGGCCGTCACCTCCGGCATCGTCTGCGACGGGGCGAAGGCGAGCTGTGCCGCCAAGATCGCCGCGGCGGTGGACGCGGGGCTGCTGGGGCTTGCGATGGTGCGCGACGGCAACGAGTTTTACGGCGGCGACGGCATCGTGAAAAAGGGCGTGGAGAACACGATCGCGATCGTCGGGCGCCTCGCGCGCAACGGCATGCTCGAGACGGACAGGGAGATCATCCGGCTGATGCTCGAATGACGGATCTGTTGACAGCGAACAGCGTTTTCCGCTATAATAAAAGTGGTTTCCAATGGAAACAAATTGCGTAAAAGAGACGAGGGATCGACCTTGAGAAGGAGAGGCATGGGTTTTGCGATCGGCGCGGGCGTGCTGTTTTTGCTGATGCTCGCGGTGCTGGAACTGAATAAGAACACGATTTTGGGCTTTGCGCTTGCGATCGCCGCGGCGGCACTGTTCGTCTTTGTGCACGGACGGGCCGCGAACGGCGGGCCGCGCTTTCTCTGCTGGATCGGGTGGATCGCGCTTTTTGCGCTCATCCTATTCGCCACCTGGCCGCCCGTCAGGGCGATCCCGGCGGTGGAGGGGGAAAGCGCGGGCGCGACGGAGATCGTCACACTTAAAAACGGGCAGGTGCAGGGCGTCCTGACCGCCGACGGCGCGGTGGAGGTCTTTACCGGCATCCCCTATGCCGCCCCGCCCGTGGGCGAGCTGCGCTGGCGCGAGCCGCAGGACGTTGCGCCCTGGGACGGCGTGCGCGTGTGCGACCACTTTGCGCCGATGAGCATGCAGCCGACCAACCTGCCGATCTACGATTCCCTTGCCCAGATCATCGGCTATCACGATTATAAGATCTCGCTGAAGGACAACAGCCGTGCCCCGGTCAGCGAGGACGCGCTGTATCTCAACGTCTTCAAGCCCGCCGGCGCGGCGGAGGGGCTCCCGGTGTACGTCTATGTCCACGGCGGCTCGCTGCAGACCGGGCAGCCCTGGTACGGCGATTATCGGGGCGAGAATCTGGCGCGGGAGGGCGCGGTCTATGTGAACTTTGCCTACCGGCTGGGCGTGTTCGGCTATCTCGCGGACAGCGAGCTTGCAGAAGAATCGCCCAACGGCACGACGGGCAACTACGGTCTGCTTGACCAGATCAAGGCGCTCGAATGGGTGCGCGACAACATCGCCGCCTTCGGCGGCGATCCCGACAACGTCACGCTCGCGGGCGAGTCCGCCGGGGCGGCCTCGGTCAGCGCGCTGTGCACCTCGCCGCTCGCGGCGGGCTTGTTCCGGCGGGTGCTGCTCGAGAGCTCCACCGTCGCCTCCATCGAGCCGCCGCACTCCTTCCGTCTGCTGGATGAGGCGCTTGCAAGCGGCAGCGAGCTCAAGGCACGTTACGGCGCTGCGACCGTCTCAGACCTGCGCGCCATCCCCGCCGAAAAGCTTGTGGGCGAGGCGGCAACGCAGCACCACATGACCGTGGACGGCTATGCCCTCACGGAGACGCCCTATGAATCCTACCGCAGGGGCGTCCACAACGAGCAGGCGATCCTCCACGGCTATAACAGCCGGGAGAGCGGCCCCTTCATCCTCTTCTCCCAGGCGAGCCTGAAGGACTATGAGCAGCGCATCGAGCGCTTTTTCGGCGAGCATGCGGACGAGGTCCTGGCCCTCTATCCCGCGTCGACGGACGCCGAGGCGAAGGCGTACTGGGCCGAGATCTACGGCGCGATCTTCTTCGATTATTCCCACTACTGTCTCAACCGCCTCGCCGTGGAGAACGGCATCCCGGTGTGGGAGTATTATTTCTCCCGCGACAACGGCCGCCTCGGCCCGTGGCACAGCGGCGAGATGATCTACTGCTACGGCAACATCCCGGCGGACTCAAAGCTCTTTGACGCGCGCGACCGCGAGCTGAGCGGGCAGATCCTGCGCTATTTTGCCAACTACACAAAAACCGGCGATCCGAACGGCGACGGTCTCCCGGCGTGGGAGGAGAACGGCAGTTCGTCGCGTCTGATGGAATTCGGCGACGAGACGAAGATGATCGACGAGCGGGAGCATGCGCTCTTCGCCGTGCTCGACGCGATGCAGGGCTGGACGGATTAAGCGTTCTGACATAAAAACGCGGCTGTGTGAGGTATTCACACAGCCGTGTTTTGTTTTTCAGTTTCCGAAGACCCAGAAGTGCGTCACGCCGAAGGCCTCGCGGATGAAGTAGTTGAGCATCACGAAGAAATAGCCCCAGGGGGCGGCGACGCCCGCGGCGTCGGAAACACCGAACTTCTGCGCAAAGAGCTTGGCGCGGTAGAGATGATACGCGCTCGAGACGATCGCGACCTTGCCCTGCGGCTCATCACCCCGCTCGCGGATGATCGCAAAGGAGTTGACGAGGTTTTCCTCGGTGGAGGTGGCCTTGTCCTCAATGAGGATGCGCGAAGGGTCGACGCCGTGGGCGGTCATATAGTCATACATGGCCTGCCCCTCGGCCACGGTCTCGCCCGGTCCCATGCCGCCGGAGACGATCGCGATGCTGTCCGGGTGGCGGTCGAGATAGTCCATCGCCCCCTCCATCCGGCGCACGAGCGTCAGCGAGGGACGGTCGCCGTAGACCGCGGCGCCCAGCACGATCAGATAGTCGCGCCCGTCGTCGGGATCGGTGCGGGCATTGCGGATGATAAAGCTTTCGACAAAGCAGAAGTAAACAAGCCCCACGCAGGTAAAGACAACGACGAGCTTCCACAGCACGGCGGGCAGGAAGCGGTGCAGCACGACGAGCGCCGCGACGAACAGCAGCGCGTAGCCCCACCAGGCATAGCCCCGTGCCGCAAAGCGCAGCAGAAAGGCCAGCGAGGCGAGCGTGGCGGAAAGAGCCGCCCAGTTCGGCCGCAGGAAGACCACGGAGACGATGAGCAGCACGGCCGCCGCGACCGCGACCGGATAGGGCCAGATGCCCATCCCATAGCGCGCCATCCCGAGCGCGGCCGCCGCGAGCACAAGCGCCGCGGCCAGCAGCAGCCAGACAATCAGACGTTTTTTCGTATTCTTCCCTTCAGCCATTGAGTTCCTCCCATTTTTCATACAGCGCCATCAGCTCCTCCTCGAGCTCCTCCTTCTCGGAGCCGAGCTCCATCAGTTTTTGATAGTCGCTGGCATTTTCCGCCTCCTCGCGTGCGAGGGCGGCGAGCTTTTCTTCCAGCGCGGCGATCTCCCTTTCCGTCCTGGCGATCTGCCGATCGGCGTTCGCCGGGCGGGGCTGGCGGGTGTCGCGCTTTTCCTTTTTCTCGGCCTTTTCTGCGTTGCGGCTGAAGACGGCCTGGCGCTCGCGCCACTCGCCGTATTCCTTCCAGCCGCCGCGAAAGTCGGTGAACTGTCCCTTTTCCAGCGTCCAGATGCGCGTGGCAAAGCGCTCGATGAAAAAGCGGTCGTGCGAGACGAAGAGCAGCGTCTGCTCGAAGTCCGCCAGCGCGTCCTCGATCCATTCGCGGCTGGCGATGTCGAGGTGGTTGGTCGGCTCGTCGAGGATCAGCAGATTGATCTCGCTGCCCATCAGCATGCACAGGCGCAGCCGGCTCTTTTCACCGCCGGAGAGGGTCGCGACTGTCTTGAACACGTCCTCGCCGCGAAAGCCGAAGGCCGCGAGCCGGTCGCGCGCCTCCTGCGGCTGGACGCGGCATTCCCACAGCATCGTGTCGAGCATGCTGCGGCTCTCGTCCGCGAAGCGCACGATCTGCGGCAGATAGGCCGTTTTGACCGCCGGGCCGCGGTAGATATAGCCCGCGTCGGGCGTCTCCTCGCCCATGAGGAGCTTTAAGAAGCTCGTCTTGCCCGCGCCGTTGTCGCCGATGAGGGCGATGCGCTCGCCGCCCGTGACCTCCAGTGAGACGCCGGAGAAGAGCACGCGGCCGGAAAAGCCCTTTTCCAGCCCGTCGGCCACGATGACCTCGTCGCCTGAAAAGTCGCGCTCGCGGAATTTGACGGAGAGCTTTCGCGTCTCGGTGGGCTTTTCGGTTCTGGAAAGACGCTCGATGCGCTTTTCCATTGAAAAAGCGCGCTTGTGCAGCTTGTCCGCGCCCATAAAGGCCCAGAGGTGCAGCTTGTCCGCCGCGCGCTGAAGCTGCTCGATCTTGGCTTGGTCCTTTTCGTATTGCTTGAGCTTTTCCTCAAAGCGTCGCTGCTGCTCGGCAACGAAAAAGCTGTAATTGCCGCTGTAAAACTCCGCCTTGCCGTCCACGATCTCGATGCAGCGCTGCGCCACGGTGTCGAGAAAATAGCGGTCGTGGCTGATTGCAAGCACCGTGCCGCGGAAGTGGAGGATGTACTCCTCCAGCCACTCGGTGGCGTGGAGGTCAAGATGGTTCGTCGGCTCGTCGAGCAGGAGGATGTCTGTGTCCTCCAGAATGAGCCGCGCGAGATTGACGCGCGTGCGCTCGCCGCCGGAGAGCGTGTCAAAGGGCTGGGAGCGCATGGCGGGCGTGATGGCAAGGCCGCTGGCCACCCGGTTGCGTTCGCTGTCCATCTCATATCCGCCCAGACGGCGGAAGTCGTCCGACAGCCGGTCGTATTCGCGCAGCAGGGCGGGAGAGCTGTCGCGCTCCATCTCAGCGGCCAGATCCTCGAGCCGGGCGCTGATGGCATACAGCCGCCGGTGGGCGTCGCGCAGCACGTCCTCGGTCGTCCAGCCGTCGGGGAAGACGGGGATCTGGGAGATGAGCCCGATCCGCTTTCCCGGCGCGACCGCTGCCGTTCCCTCGTCCGCGCGCTCTTCGCCGCAGAGGATGCGGAAGAGCGTCGTCTTGCCGCAGCCGTTCGGGCCGAGGATACCGATATGCTCGCCGGAGTTGACCGTGAAGGACAGCCCGTCGAGTATTTTCTTGCCGACCTCAAAGGATTTTTCGAGGTCCTTTACCGTAATGTCGATCATAGTCCGTTCCTTGTTATCCCTCCGCCGCAATGGCCGCGCGCAGGATCTTTGCCGCCGCCGGCGCGGCGCTGATCAGCCCCGCGCCGCCGTGCTCGATCATCACGACGAAGGCATAGGGGTGCGCCGCGTCGTCGAGAAAGCCGGTGAACCAGCTGTGCGGCTCGCCGCTGCCGACCTCGGCTGTGCCGGTCTTGGCGCAAAGGCCGTAGAGACCGGGGAAATTCGTCTGGGGGTCGTAATGCGCCGTGACGTTATAGCTCATCATTTCCTTGAGTTTTTTTGCCGTGCCCTCGGCGACAAGGCGTGTTTCCTCCGCCGGCTCGTCCGAAAGGATCAGCCGCGGGGTCGCAAGCATGCCGTCGTTTGCGATCGCCGCGACATAGCGCAGCATCGCAAAGGGCGTGATGAGGTCGGTGGACTGTCCGATGCCCGACCAGGCCAGCTCCGGATTGCCGGCGTATTCCGTACGATAGTTGCCGGGAACGGCGTAGAGCCCGTCGAGCTCCAACGTGTCGAGAAAGCCGTAATCCCGGACGTGCCGGTAGAGACTGTTGTAGCCCGCCGCCACGGCGATCTGGGCAAAGGCGCTGTTGCAGGAATTGGCAAGCGCCTGCTCGACGCTCTCATAGCCGTGCACGCCGGTGCAGTGGATGTCCACGGTGCCGATCGTGTATTCCCCCTCGCAGAGGAACTGGCGGGAGAAGAGGTCGGGCACGTCCTCGATCGCGGCCGCTGCCGTGACCAGCTTGAAGATCGAGCCTGGCGGGAAGGTAGCGGAGAGACAGCGGTTGATAAACGCCGTGTCGGCGACCTTTGCCTCGCCGTTGATCGGGTCGACCGAGGGCAGAGAGACCATCGCGAGCACCTCGCCGGTCTTATAGTTCATCAGCATCGCCGCGCCGCGGCGGTTATAGCCGATCGCGTTCCAGGCCGCACGGCAGAGCGAGGCGTCTACCGTCAGCGTGAACTGCTTGGGCTCCTTCTTCGTTGTGCCGGAGAGAAGCTCGTATTCCTGCATGTCGCCCCAGTAGGCGCCAAGCGCCCCCGTGCCGGTGCGGTTCCAGTAATCGCCCGTCACGTGATAGCAGGCCACGCGCGTCTCCGCGTCGTCGGAAAAGGCGCTCTTCGTCGCATCAAAGGAGGCGAGGACGACGCCGTTGCGGTCGCGCAGCT
Source organism: Clostridiales bacterium UBA6981 (assembly GCA_002450075.1). Lineage (GTDB taxonomy): Bacteria > Bacillota > Clostridia > Oscillospirales > Oscillospiraceae > Limivicinus. Next base: position 65,701 of record DJYJ01000071.1, on the reverse strand, counting down.
CGCCGCCCGCGCCGGCGTTGGCGCGCGAGAAGTACAGCGCCCAGTCGCGCCCCTCGTCGACATAGCGCAGCACGAACACCGTCATCCCGAAGATGATCGCCGCGGCCAGAAGCAGCACCGTAAAGGCGCGCCGTGTGATTTTTTTCATACGCCGCGGCCCACCCTTTCCTTTGGAGAGCGGATAGCATAGCCCTGCCTGACCGTTCTGTTAAAATTGGTCATGCGCCGCGCCCTCCTTTCTTGCGAGCCGCCTTCGCGGGGGCGGGAAACAGCTCCGCGACCGGGCGGACAACAAAGCTGCCGCCGCGCCGCGTGTCGGCGCCCTTGATAAAGGCCATCATCATCCAGCAGCTCAAAAGCGAGGTCCCGCCGCGCGAGACAAAGGGGAAGGTCACGCCCGTAAAGGGCAGCAGATCGAGCGAGCCGAACACGTTGAGCGCCATCTGCGCCATCAGCATGCTGACGGCGGCGCAGGCCGCGATCGCGTAATAGGCCGAGCGGCCGCGCCGCGCCGTACGCACGGCGAAAAAGCTCAGCGTCAGGACGGCGAGCACCATGCACAGCGCGATGATGAGCCCCTGCTCCTCACAGATCACGGCAAAGACCATGTCGGTGTCGGCCGCGACGATCTCCGTCAGCCAGCCGCCGCCCGCGCCCTTGCCGAAGAGGCCGCCGCCCGCCGCCGCGCCGAGCGCGCGCGTCTGCTGGTAGCCGGCGCCGTAGACGTCCTCCCACACATGGCCCCAGGTGGCAAAGCGCCGGGCGATATAGGGCTTGATGCTCACGGCGAGAAAGCCCGCCATCGCCGCGCCCGAGACAGCGAGAAACACCGTCGCGATCGAGCCGGAGCGCAGGAAGGAGATCACCAGAAAGCAGATGAAGAACACGAGCGCACTGCCGAAATCGCCGATCAGCGCGAGCGCGCCGACGCAGATCGCCGAAAAGACAATGAATACGATGAGGTTGCGCCGCCGGTACAGACGGTCGAGCGTCGCCGCGCCGACATAGATATAGGCGACCTTGACCAGCTCCGAGGGCTGAAAAGAGAAGCCTGCGATCGAGAGCCAGCTCCTCGCGCCGTTGAGCGTGTCGCTCGTCGCAAGGTTCAGCCCCAGCAGCGCCACGGCGAGCGCCGCGACAAGCAGCCGGGTGCGCTCGGTGCGGCGCAGATCGCGCAGCCACAGTCCCAGCAGCAGGAACAGCACAAATGAAATGAGGATCAGCACCGTCTGCTTGAACATGTCCTGCGGCGCGGCCGAGGCCGTCACCGACATGCCGAGAGACGTGAGATAAAAGGCGATCGTCTCGATCTCAAAGCCGCTGCGGCCGATGAGACGCATCGCGTAATAGCAAAACCATTCGAGCAAAATCAGCACTGCGAAGCCGAGCGCGACGGAGAGCGTCCGCGTTCCGGACGCGGTGATGAGATGCTGGAAGAGAAGCAGCAGCTCAAAGAGAGTCAGTTCAAAGAGCGTCAGCGCGGGGGAGACGCTCTTGCCGGCCGAGGTGCGCTGCGCGTCGAGCGCGCTGCTCTTCGCCGCGCCGATGTCCTGAAGGCGCATCGCCGCGCCGCCGACACGGATCGTGTCGCCGCTCTCGATCTCGGCGCCGCCGGCTGCCACGTCCTCGCCGTTCACGCTCACGCCGCCGCGGGAGAACACGTCGAAGATCATCCAGCGCCCGTCGTCGAGCCGCTTCAAGACGGCCTGGATGCGCTCGACGTCCCCGCGATCGACGCGGATATCGGCCGAGCGGGCGCGCCCGATCAGGTTTTCCCAGTGTGTCACCGGGACGGAATCGCGCCCGAAGCGCGCCGTGGCCCAGGTCTCGGCCTCAAAACCGGCGGAGAGCATCGAACGGATGCAGCGGATCATGATCACGAGCGAAAGCGCGATCATGGCGTATTTTGACCAGGTCATGCAGCTATCCAAGAAAGCCTCCGTACCAATGCCCTCCTTTCCAAAACAAAACTATACTATTATACCACGTCCGGCCTCTCTTGACAACAAAAGCGCCGCTCCGCGGGCCTCGTATTGCCCCGGAACGGCGCGATTTTAAGAATTATTCAGCCTTCTTTCCCGTCCTGCCGCAGCAGGCGCTCCTCACTTGCGCGGCACAGCGCGATCACGCACTCGAAAAAGGCGGCGGTCTCCTTCTCGTATCCGGCGGGAGCGTGCGCCTTGACGGCGGCGAGCTTTTCCTTTTCGCGCGCCTCGTCGAGCGCGGGCAGACCGCGCGCCTTCTTCCAGACGGCGATCTCGGAGCAGAGAGACAGTCTTTGCGCGAAAAGCGCAAGCAGCTCGCGGTCAAGCGCGTCGATCGCCGCGCGGTAATCCTTCAGTTCCATCACAAAAACCTCTTTTCCGGGTTTCTCTTGCGTCCACTATACGCAGCTGCGGCCTTTCCTGTCAAGAGAAACAAAGAACCGTACGCCCCTTGCGGAAACGTACGGCCCTTCGTTTTGGGAGAAAAGAGAGGATTAAAGGAGTAGAAAAGTAGCAAATTTGGTTGGGATCAGCTTTTCGCCTCGTCAAACGTGATCGTGAGCGTGATCTCCTCGCCGCCGCGGTAGACCGTGACATCGGTCGTGTCGCCGGCGGAGAAGCTGTGCAGCGCGCTTGTCAGATCGGTATAGCCGGTGATGCTGCGCTCGCCGAGCTTGATGATGATGTCTTTTTCCTGCACGCCCGCCTTATCGGCGCAGCTGCCGGATTCGACCGAGTAGACATAGGCGCCGACCGGCATGCCCCAGTACTGGGCGTACATGGCGTTGTAGCGCTGGTCGATCGAGACGCCCATATAAGCCTTGCCGGAGACATAGCCCTTGGTGATGAGGTCGTTTGCGATGCTCACCGCGTCGTTGATCGGGATGGCAAAGCCAAGTCCCTCCACGCCGGTGCTGGCGTATTTCGCCGTGACGACGCCGATGACCTCGCCCGCGGCGTTGTACACGGGACCGCCGGAGTTGCCGGAGTTGACGGCCGCGTCGATCTGGAACATGTTGATGGCGACGCCGCTCTCGTCCGAGGTGATCAGACGGTCAAGCGCGCTGACGTGGCCGGTGGACATCGAGAAGTCCAGCTCACCGAGCGGATTGCCCACGGCGTAGACCAGATCGCCCACCGCGATGCCGCTGCTGTTTCCAAAGACGACCGGGGTGAGCCCCTCGGCGTCGATCTTCAGAACGGCGATGTCGTTGTATTTTTCATAGCCGACGATGCTCGCAACATAGCGCGTGCCGTCGTGAAGGATGACATTGACGTCCTTGTTGTTCTGGGCGGCCAGCTCGATGACGTGATAGTTCGTCAGGATATAGCCGTCGGAGGAGACGATAAAGCCCGTGCCGGAGACGGCGGAGGAGCTGTTCATACCGAAGAAGTTGGTATAGGTGACCTCGGTGGTAACGCCGACGACCTGCTTGCAGGCCTGGTCATAAAGCTGTGCTGCCGTAAGCGCGGCGCCGCTCGATACCGGCGTCGCGACGGTTCCCTCGCTCTCCGCCGCGTCCCGCGCCGCCTGGGCAAGAACAAGCTCGTTTCTGGCCTTTTCAAGCGACTCGACCCGTTCGCTGAGCCGGCCGGACATGAAGCCGGCGCCCACGACGCCGCCGAGAATGGCGCAAACGAGGCACAGCGCGATAAGCCCGATCAGCTTGCCGCCCTTGCCGCTTTTTTCCTTCTTTACCGGTCTCTTCGGCTCGGGAGGGGTGTAATAGCGGGGCGGAACGGTATTGTCATCGGCGGAGGTATAGTGCGCATCGGAATAGATGCTCTCTTTTTCAAAGCCGCCGCCGTAGCGGTATTCACCGCTGCTGACCGTTTCGTTTGTCTGTTCGGAAATCTCGTTTTCGTTTTCCGGTTCGTACATGATCAATAGCCTCTTTTATGATGGAATGGGGATCCTCCCCTTGTGTTCGGCTTTAGCATAAGCGGGAAATGTGACCTTGTGATGAACAAAAGGGCAAGAATTTATAAACAAGATGTGAAAAAGCTGCGAAGGAAGCAAATCCTTCCTTCGCAGCCTTATGATGTCGGATCTTTTCAGAGCGCCTCGAGCTTTTCAAGCGCGATGCGCAGACGGCGCAGCGTCTCCTCGCGGCCGAGGATGCGGCAGATCTCCACCGCGCCGCCGGGGGTGACGGCCTTGCCGGCGGCGGCGATGCGCACCGGCCACATGACCGTGGCGTTTTTCGCCTCCATCTGCTCGGCAAGAGCGACCATGGCGTTTAAGATCGACTCGTCGTCCCACGTCTCCAGCGCCTCAAACACCGGGATCACCGCGCGCAGCACGTCGCGGGAGCTCTGCTCGTCGGACTTGGACTTTTTGTGGACGAAGAGCTCGGTAGAGTACTCCGGCAGCGCGTCGAAGAAGTCCAGCTTCTCCGGGATCTCGCTGAGGATCTCGGTGCGCTGCTGCAGCAGCGCGGCGATCGCGTCGGCGTCAATGGATTCGTTCTTCACGGCCTGCCGGATCCAGGGACGCGCCGCGGCGGCAAAGTCCTCGGCGCTCATGGCGCGGATATAGGCGCTGTTGAAGTAGCGCAGCTTTTCGATGTCGAAGATTGCGGGGGACTTGGAGATGCCGGTGAGGTCGAAGCATTCCTTCAGCTCGTCCATCGTGAAGAACTCCTGCTCACCCTTCGGGCTCCAGCCCAGGAGCGTGACATAGTTGATCACGGCGTCGGTCAGAAAGCCCTGGGCGATGAGGTCCTCATAGCTCGGGTCGCCGTGGCGCTTGGACATCTTGTTGTGGGCGTCGCGCATGACCGGCGAGCAGTGGACATAGTGCGGGATGGGCCAGCCGAAGCCCTCGTAGAGCAGATTGTACTTCGGCGCGGAGGAGAGATACTCACTGCCGCGCACGACGTGGGTGATGCCCATCATGTGGTCGTCGATGACATTGGCAAAGTTATAGGTCGGCAGCCCGTCGCGCTTGATGAGCACCTGGTCGTCAAGCGTGGCGTTCTCCACCGTGATGTCGCCGAAGATCTCGTCGTGGAAGGTCGTCGTGCCCTCGTGCGGGATGCGCTGACGGATGACATACGGTTTTCCTTCAGCCGCGAGCTTGTCAGCCTCTTCGGCCGAGAGGCTGCGGCAGGGATCGTCGCCGCGGTCGAACTCGCCGGAATCCTCCTCGCTCTCCGCCTTCTCGCAGAAGCAGCGGTAGGCGTGGCCGCGCTCGATGAGCAGCTCCGCGTATTTGCCGTAGAAGGGGCGGCGCTCGGTCTGGACGTACGGGCCGACGGGGCCGCCGACGTCCGGGCCTTCATCGTGCTCAAGGTGGCACTCGCGCAGCGTCTTGTAGATCACGTCCACCGCGCCCTCAACGAGGCGGCCCTGGTCGGTGTCCTCAATGCGCAGCAGGAATTTGCCGCCGGCGTGGCGCGCGATGAGGTAGGTGTAGAGCGCCGTGCGCAGATTGCCCACGTGCATATAGCCCGTGGGAGAGGGGGCAAAGCGCGTGCGCACCTCGCCGTGGGGGATGCGCGCTTCCATTTCGTCAAACCATGTATGATCGATCATAGTATCCTCCGTAAAGCCGGGGCGTCGTGTCCCGGCGGGTTATCACAAGCACTTATCTTATTTTAGAAATTCCCGGTTGTCAAGCCGAAGTTCTTTATGGTAGAATACTGTCTCGGAAATTCACTGCAGACCGTCGGGTCTGGTATGTATAAATGAGGTGGCAAGATGGATACAATCCCTGTGGAAAAGAAAAAGATCATGCTCTCGGGCATCAAGCCCACCGGCGATCTGACGCTGGGCTCCTATCTCGGGGCGATCAAAAACTGGGCTGAGCGCGCCGAGCAGTTTGACTGCTATTACTTCATGGCCGACCTGCACGCTCTCACCACGCGCAACGACCCCGCCACGCTGCGGCGCCGTACGCTCGAGCAGCTGGCGCAGTATGTCGCCTGCGGTCTCGACCCGGAGAAGAACACCCTTTTCCTGCAGTCCGACGTGCACGAGCACGCCGAGCTCGGCTGGATCCTCAACTGCTATACGATGTTCGGTGAGCTGAGCCGCATGACCCAGTTCAAGGACAAAAGCGCGAAAAACGCCGAGAACATCAACGGCGGCCTCTTTACCTATCCCGCGCTGATGGCGGCCGATATCCTGCTCTACCAGGCGGACTTCGTCCCCGTGGGCGAGGATCAGAAGCAGCACTGCGAGCTCACGCGCGATATCGCGATCCGCTTCAACAACCTCTACGGCGAGACCTTCAAGGTGCCCGAGCCCTATGTGCCCAAGGTGGGCGCGCGCATCATGGATCTTTTGAACCCGACGAGCAAGATGTCCAAGT
>DJYJ01000071.1:59106-59287 GCA_002450075.1 Clostridiales bacterium UBA6981 | reverse complement strand
ATCGCCCGCAAGTTCAAGCGCGCCGTGACCGACTCGGACACCGAGCACTGCGTGCGCTATGACCCGGTGAACAAACCGGGCGTGGCAAACCTGATGAACATCTATGCCGCCGTCACGGGCGAGAGCTTTGACGAAATCGAACGCGAGTTTGACGGCAAGGGCTACGGCGTGTTCAAGCCCG
>DJYJ01000071.1:58876-59042 GCA_002450075.1 Clostridiales bacterium UBA6981 | reverse complement strand
CAAGCCCGCCGTGGGCGAGGCCGTTATCGAGACGCTGCGCCCCATCCGCGAGGAGGCCACGCGCATCATCGCCGACAAGGCCTATCTGCGCGACATCTACACCGAGGGCGCCCATCGCGCCCAGCGTATCGCGTCGCGGACACTGCGCAAGGTCTATAAAAAGGTC